>NZ_JBOFKN010000068.1:0-1222 GCF_051657365.1 Paraclostridium sp. | reverse complement strand
TTTTATTGTGTGAATGGTATAAGACTTGAGACTAACTTTAACTCAATCAACTATCCGTGCTTAGTCGTTTCTTAGACAATGTTTTAGATATTGGTACGTACTCATATAACTATCTGTAGTATATGGTTAATTTAAGCGCGTTTTATAATAAATTTATTATTTTATTATTGGTATGTCGAAGTGAATATCCGCGTATGATCATTGCAGGGACGTCTACTGTTGGTGAACGCTAATGTCTGTGTTTAGATTGTCTACTTTTTATGAGATAGGCAGATTCACTCTGTATATTTACTGCATATTACTTGCATCCAGCACTATTGTGACAGCGGAAACAAAGAACGGCCTTTGGTCTGCAAATGCATATAATGTAGTGGGTGATGAACCAAAAAAAATCAATGCGCAGCCTGATCATAAATCAGATGGTTCGAATAATAATTTCACAAGTCAATCGTCTAGATTTTATAATCAAAGATTTTCGCCTGAATTTGATATAGCATCTATTCCTGAACTTGAAATTAGTGGAGAATATAAAAATATTGATATAGAGATGCTACTCGCTGAGCAAGCTAAACGAATGGGTGAAACTTATACGAGTTATACAATAAACGATGTTGACTCTAATATAATCTCAGGTGCGTATTTTACGGGGCGTATTCCATCGAAACGTTTAGCCTTTGTTGATAATGAGATCGATAATGTAAAACGACAGCTAAAGAGCTTATTTGAGTTTGAAACAAAAAGTTATGTGGCCTCAGCTTTTAGCGATTTTGGTAATGTTAACGTGGGATTGATGCTAGATGATTCTTTTAGACTGCAAAAATCCTCTATCGATATTCTTTCCTCGTTGAACGAATCTGATGGTAATCTGTTTTTTTTACAGGGAGGAGGACGTTATGATCGGCATGCTAAAACTGCCGTGCTGAATTTTGGTCTAGGGCATAGGCACTTTTTAGGTCCATGGATGGTAGGCTACAATGCGTTTTTTGATCATGAAATTCATAATCACCATAGCCGCATTGGTATAGGTGCAGAGGCGTGGGCCGATTACACAAAGCTATCGCTAAATATGTATGCGCCACTAAGTAATTGGCGAGAGTCTAAAAGTGTTGATAATTATTTAGAGCGAGCGGCGCATGGTTTAGATGTTAATGCGCGTTACTATCTTCCACAATACCCTAATTTATCTTTGTCCGCTAAGGTCGAGCAGTATTTTGGTAATGAA
>NZ_JBOFKN010000067.1:0-2580 GCF_051657365.1 Paraclostridium sp. | reverse complement strand
ATAATGGAAGTTTTGAAATAGGAAATAGTAATCAGAGCTATGATACAGCAAACTATTTTATGATTTTAGCTTGGTTAGGTTATTCAAAAGAGCTGTATAAATTTAATGATCAAACATCATTAACATTTAACTTTACTGGAGGATTTGACCCATATATTTCATCTAACAGAAGTGCTGCATGGGATCCCTTCATTGTAGGAAACCAAATGTATGAGTGGTTAGGACCTGCAGTAGATAGTGGAAATTATAAAGATACTTATTCAGTATTTGCTTTACCTCAATTAGAATTAACTTATAATTATACTGATGATTTATCATTCTCTATTTTTGCACAAGTTAAGTACTCAAACCAAGTCTGGGGAAATACAGAGAAAGATTGGAAATTACAACCACAAAGTGGAGTTAGCGTAGTATATAATTTTTAAAAAGTTTTTTAATTTAGGAGGATTAGAGTGTTATTTAATAAGTTAACAAATTATCAAAAGCATGAAGTTTTTAAAAATGTTTTTGGTCCATATGTGTCAGTTATTATTGCACAATATTTTTCACTAGATTATGAATATTCAGCTGCTACAATTTGTATATTGAGTTTACAAAGCACAAGAAAGTCCTCTTTTAGAAGTTCAATGGAAAGAATAATAGCTGCTTCTTTTGGAGTTCTTTTATCTGCTATTATTATTAAAATATGTAATTATAACTCAATATCCTTAGCAATATTTTCTGCTATATTTTTACCAATTTGTATAAGATTTAATTTAATTCAAGGGTTTTTTACGAATATTGTTTTAGCAACTCATTTTTTATTAAAAAAGGATACAGATTTTTTATTTATTCTAGATCAGTATTTTTTATTGATTATAGGAATAGGTATTGCTATTTTTTTTAAACTATATATGCCGAGTCAAAATAATGAAATTTTAAGTAGACTTGATGAAATTGATTCTATTATGAAAGATATTTTCTTAGTGTTTTCAAAAAAGGTAAAATATAAAAAGATATTAGAAAAAACAATATTTTTAGAAGAAGATGAGCTTTTTCAAGAAGTAAAGAATCAACTAGATGAGTGTAAAATTTTAGTTCAAGTTGAAAAAGAAAATAATTTTTTTTTCAAAGAGAAAAATATTGATAAAAATTACAATAATAAATATTCAGAATATTTATCATTGATAAAGATCAATGATTGCTTAAAAGAAGTTAATTTAGAACGTATAGTGTCAGAAGAAATTCAATATATTTTTATAGAATTATCATCAAATAAAGAAAATGAGTATACTTATAATTTACTTTTAAAAAAAATAGATATATCTAAAAAATTAATTGAAAAAAATATTTTAAAAGATGATTTATCTTTCGAAATAGAAAGTAGTTATTTTAGATTGATTAGAAATCTTGAGCTTTTTATAGAACTAAAGAAAAATAATATGGAATTTAATTAAAAAACACAAAAAAAAAGAGGTGAAATGAAAATATTTTTTATAAAAAATGTTTTCTAAAAATGTTTTTAAACAAAAAGTCGTTACAAATTTTAAATATTTTTTTAACCTTAAAAAAATATAATATTTTGGAATTAGAAGTAATTTTAAAATTGAAAAGAAGATCTATTATGATGAATGTAGATACAATAAATATGTTTTTAAAAAACTATAAGATTAATGGAATAATAAAAGAAGAGAATTATTTATATATAGATGAAAGAGAATTTATAAAAATAAAAAAATTGTTAACCCATGCTCCTCTTAGGCCTATTGAAAGAAGGGACTACATACTTTTGAAATTATTTTTTACTAATAAAATTAGGTTAAATAGTAATTTTATAGAGTTAAATTTAACTCGTAGAACTTTAAATTATGATATAAATAAATTAAAAGATTATTTAAAAAAATATAATTTAGAATTAAATAGTTTACCATCAAAGGGTATTTTTTTAGTAGGAGAAGAGAAAACAATAAGAGAATTATTTGCAAATTATTTAACAAAGTATTTAATAGAAAAAAATAGTTGTCATAAATTATTTATAAATTTAATTAATGATAATATTGATAAAAAAGAAATTAAATTAATAGAAAAAATTGTTTTAAAATTACTAAATAGAATGAACTTAAAACTGCCAAAAGAATACTTTTATAAAATTGTATCAATAATATTAGTTCATGAAATTAGAGAGAAACAAATTGAATTTAAAACTCAAAATTACGTTACTTCAAAAAAATTAATAAAAAATAAACATTATGATTTATTAAGCAATTTTTTAAAAACTAGTGGATTAGATAAATTAAAAATATATGAATTAGATTTAATTTCAGAAATTTTTCTATATTTTGATAAAGAAGTATATGAAGAATACTTAGAAGATGAAGTGAAAATATTTTTAGAAAATTTAGAAGGAAAATTAAATCAAAAAATTAGTCTTGATAGTGAGTCACTAATGAAACTATCAAATATTATACGAATTGGAAAATTTAAAACAGAATTTAATTTTATAGACAACGAAGAGAATCATAAATTTGAAAAAAATTATAAAAAATATTATATATATATAACTCATGTTATTAGAAATATTATACCAAAATTTTATGTAGA
>NZ_JBOFKN010000066.1:0-1088 GCF_051657365.1 Paraclostridium sp. | reverse complement strand
ATAAACAAAAATAAAGGATTTTCAATAATAGAAATATTATTTACTTTAGTGATAGTTTCAGTTATTTTTCAAATTTTATTTTATTATTTAAAATATATAAACATTGAAAGAAAAATACAAATGAATAGGTTTCGGTTTAATAAAGATATAAAGTTAATATTGGAAGGAATAAACACATCTATATATGAATCATTAGAATATAAAATATATAAACAAGATAATATAAACTCTTATATTGACTACTCTAAACCTTCTGTAAATAATGGAAACATACTTATTATTGAAAAATATATTCCAGGAGAGTATAAATTTACAAATATAGAAATATATTATTTTGAAGATAATATTATTACCTCTTTTTTAGGAAAAAGGCGAAGAAAAAATGAGATAAATGTAGAATTAGAAAGTAGAGAAAATATTATGAAAAATTTTAAAATAAATTTTAAATTAGAAGATTATGGAGTATCAATGGAAGGATATTATTTGAATGAGAAATTTAAAAAAGAGTTTAAAAAATAAGGGATATATTCTTCCAAGTATTTTATTTATTCTCACACTTTTAGTATGGTTATTTTCTATGAGTTTACTAAATTATAGAAATGAAATTGATAATTTTACTTCTTTAAAAATATCAAATGATGATTATTGGGTTATAGAAAATATTTCTGTAATAGCAGAATATGAGATTTTTAAGGGAAATTATTTAATTGATAATGGTGATTATAAAGATATAATTGAGTACTTTGAAGATAAAACTCTTATTTGGATTGATATTAATGAAACTTCTAAAAGTGGTTATAAAAGGTATACAGTTAAACAAAATGAAAAATTCGTAGAAGATAAATTAAAGTTTATTCCTTTTACAAAAAATATTTTTGAAATAAAATTAGTTAAGATTATAGATATAGAAAAAACTCAAATAGAAATTAAAATTGATTTATTTTATGAGTATTTACAGGGTGAGTCTAATTTTTTTAAAAGCTATAAAAGAGAGATAAGAGGAGTTGAAGCTAGATTAAAAAATGAAAATATTAGAGATTAATGATAGGGGAATAAAATTATTAGAAGATGGAGAAATAATTAATCAA
>NZ_JBOFKN010000065.1:0-26574 GCF_051657365.1 Paraclostridium sp. | reverse complement strand
GGAAATATTGAAATAATATTTATTGGAATTGTAGCTATTAGTATATTTTTTATAATTTCATTTATAATAAAATCAAATAAAAATAATATAGATAAAAAAATAAGCTATAAGAGTATTGTTTAATACTCTTATAGCTTATTTTTTCGTTTGAAGTTAAAGTTTATATTGTCTCTATCATTAATTAAGCTAGGTATATAAATCAATGAAGATATTATTAGAAATAAAAAAATACTATATATATTTTCATTTGAAAAACTGTAAGTATAGTTTGCATTAGTAAAACTATTTAATGAGAATGTGGCTAAGAAAAATAATAAACAAGCTTTGATATTATCACGTAAGCAAGTAGAATTTACTCTGAACTTCCTAACTCCAACTAAATATACTAGAGCATATAAAAGTAATAATCTAGAAGCTATATAGAAAAAGTAGAGTATGTGAGGAAACTCAACATACATATCTTTAAAAAATATCAAGTCACCTATAGAACAAACTATAGCCCATGAAAAGAAAATGTTGAATAAGTGATATTTTTTAAAAAGAAGTATAGCTATGCATATATACGTAGTAACTCTAGTTATACTTATGGGAAGTGCATATAATACATTATAATTACCAAGAGATATTAAACAAATTTGTTCTAATAAGATTTCAAATATAAATGATATACATATGATTTTTTCTATTAAATAGCTATATGGAAGCAAGTTTTTAGTTAGTTTCGGCAATATGAATAAAAACACGGCTACCAAAATTAGAATCATTAAGTGTTCGTTAGAAAATATAAATCTAGAATTCAATATACTCCCCCCTTGACTATTCATTTTATAAAATATAGATACCCTTAATTTTAAAACTTATAAATCTAAATATGTAAATATGTAATCATGTCCTTTTATACATTATATTCAAAATAAGTCCTCATGATATATAGTTTTTTAAAATTTATATAAATATTTTATGGTAACAAAAAAAGATGTAGTTAATAAATTAATAGTATAGTAATAAAAAATAAAAAAGACATTCAAATATTATCAAGGGAAGTGATTTTTTGAAACGAATATGTATACAACCATGTGCTGATTGTGGAAGTAAGTATTGTCCATGTCATTTAGCATATTCAGGGGATTGCATTCAATGTAGTTTAATTCAAGGAAGTAAAACATGTGATTGTATATGGCAGGGGGTATGTATATACAATGAGTTAGAACATAATAAAAATGTAGAGTGTAATCAAAAGATAGATATTTTATGTAGTATAGAATTTAAAAAAGAAATTTTAGATGATATATACTTGCTAGAAATAAAAGTTCCAAAAAAACTTCTAGAAGAATTAGTTAATCCGGGGTCATACATTTTGTTAAGAGCTAAAAATGAACTTGACTCAAGATATAATGTACCTATATCTGTTATGGATATAGACATTGAAAACGAACTTTTAAAAGTAATAATTAAAGAAGTAGGTCACAAAACAAAAAGTTTATTGAGTTTTGATGAAATTTGGGTTAGAGGACCTTATTTTAATGGAGTATTAGGGCTTAAAGATTTTAAGTTAACTAGAAGTAGTAATGTAGCAGTAGTTTTAAGCGGACTATCTCAAGTAAATGCACCTAAGATAATAAAATATATTTTAAAAAATAACAATAATGTAGAAGTTTTTATAGATACAAGAAGAACGATAGTAGAAGAAGTTGTAGAAAAGATAAAAGCTTTAAATGTTAATATTCACTTTATAAATATAGGGGAAGATGAAGATTTAATAAAAGATTATATAAGAAGAAACAATGTAGCATTAGTTTATAGTGGGGGATTTAATTCATTTAATAAATCTATAATGAAATTAGTTGATAGTGTTGATGAAAATATTAGATTTGCAATAGCTAATAATAATTTAATTGTATGCGGAGAAGGCATATGTGGAGGTTGTACAGTTATTGTTGATGGAAAGCGAATAAAATCTTGTAAAGCTCAAATAAATGGAAGAGAGTATTTGAAAAGTTTAAAATAAATCGAATTTATGTTATTAAGGGGTGAATATAAATTGACAAAAGTAGTAGTTATAGGTGGAGGATGGGCTGGTTGTGCAGCTGCAATATCTGCAAAAAAAGCAGGTGCAGAGGTTGTTATATTAGAAAGAACAGATTTATTATTAGGGCTTGGTAATGTTGGTGGAATAATGAGAAATAATGGTAGATATACGGCTACAGAAGAAGCTATAGCATTAGGGGCTAGTGAATTGTTTGAATTAACAGATAAGTATTCTACACATAAGGATATGGATTTTCCTGGGCATAAACATTCAACTATATATAATGTTACAGAAATAGAAAAACCTGTAAGAGAGAAAATTTTGAGTATGGGAATTGAAGTAAGGTTTTTTGCTAGAGTTATAGATGTTAAGTTAGATGAGAAAAAGATAAAGTCGGTTATTTTAGAAGATGGAGAAATTATAAGTGGAGATTCTTTTGTAGAGACTACAGGATCATCAGGACCTATGGGTAATTGTTCTAAATATGGTAATGGATGTGCTATGTGTGTTCTTAGATGTCCTTCATTTGGAGGTAGGGTTAGTATAACTGCTAAATGTGGGGTTGAGGATATGTATGGGAGAAGAAATACTGGAGAACTTGGTGCATTTAGTGGTTCTATGAAATTATTAAAAGAAAGTTTAAGTGAGGATATTCAAAGGAATTTAAATGAAAAAGGTTGTGCTGTAATACCACTACCTGAAGAACTTATAAATACTGAAAAACTTGATATTAAAGTTTGTCAGCAATACTCTTTACCTGAATTTGCTAAGAATTTAATATTAATAGATACAGGTCATGCTAAACTTATGGCTCCTTTTTATCCACTTGAAAAGTTAAGAAAAATACCTGGATTTGAAAGTGCTATAATAGTAGATCCTTATTCAGGGGGAAAAGGCAATTCTATAAGATATTTATCTGTTGCACCGAGAGATAATTACATGAGAGTTGTAGGTGTAGATAACTTATTTGTAGGAGGGGAGAAGAGTGGCTTCTTTGTAGGCCATACTGAAGCTATATGCACAGGCTCTCTAGCGGGGCATAACGCAGCTAGAAACTCTATAGGTATGTATTTACTACAATTGCCTACAAGTATAGCTATAGGCGATTTTATATCCTATGCAAATAAAGAATTAAAAGAAGAAAATGCAGATAGATTGAAGTTTACTTTTGCAGGCAGTGTATACTTTAATAGAATGAAAGAATTGAATTTTTATACTACAGACAAAAATGCAATAGAAGATAGAGTTAAAGAAACCGGATTAACAGGTATATTTAACAAAAAAATAATAAGGTAATTTATAGAAGGTAACAATTTGTTACCTTCTTTTTACATATATTTATATATGAGTATATAACTAGCTTAAAACAAAAAAAAATTCTAATAATTACTAAAAAAAACGCTTTAAAAAGTAAGTATTCTTACTAAAAAACCAACAGAATCGAAAAAAATACAAATAAATACATATAATTACAAAATTGTAATTGAATATATTCCGTTAAAGTAATAATATATTTATAGATTACGAACATTTTAGAGGAGTATAAATATGAAAAAATTAATTTATTTCATTATACCACTAGTAATAGGAGGTATATTTTTATTTGGATTAAATAGATTCCTTGATTCTGAGATCGATGAACTACTAAAAGAGAAAAATTTAGCACCTATAATGAATAACTCTTTAAGTAATATAAAAGACAAGGGAATTATTGCAAATAATTATTTTTTAGAAAAACAAGACATTATGATGCTAGGATCATCGGAATTAGGACACTCAACAAAACAGCATCCGACGTATTACTTTAATACAAACAGAAGTAAAAATGGAATTTTTACAATAGGTAGAGCTTATACTCAAAGTTTACAAGATGCAACTATTTTAGGAAGTGTAAATCCTAAGATAAAAGATAAAAAAGTTGTTTTACTAGTTTCAATGCAATGGTTTATGGATAAAGAGGGAGTTACACCACATCACTATCAAGCTAGGTTTTCTCCAGGTCAGTTTTATGCATTTTTAGATAATCCAGATATATCAAGAGAAAATAAAGTTGAATTTGCAAAAAGGGCGAGTAAACTATTAGTTGGAGCGGGAGAATACAAGCCTGAAGCTGTATATGCAAAATTATATTATGAAAATTCATTAATATCTAAAACAGAAAAGGTGTTATTATCACCTTATTTTGAGGCGAGAAAATACTTTGTAAGTCTTAAAGGTAAAGGACTATTATATGAAAAGTTAATTACCTTAAAAGATAAAAAAGAAGTAAAACCAGGACATCCTATTAATTGGGAAAAAGAAAAAGAAAAAGCTATAGCAGATGCTAAAAAAAGAGTAGGTAAAAATGATTTATCTATAGATAAAATGTACTACAAAAAGAACTTTGGAAATAATTTAAACAAAGTAAAAGGTAAATATAAAGATGTTGATTTATTAAAATCAAAAGAATTTGCTGATTATGAGCTTACATTAGATGTATGTAAGGATTTAGGAATAAAACCTGTAATTGTTATGATACCAGCTATGGACAAGTTTTATAATGTAACAGGAATATCTGGGGAAGAGAGACATGCATTTTATAATAAAACTGAAAAAATTGCAAAAGAGCATGGTTTTGATGTGATGGACCTTAGAGATAAAGAAACTGAAAAATATTATTTAAGAGATGTAATGCATCTTGGTACGAAAGGATGGGTAGATGTTTGTGAAAAACTATTTAAAGAATTTAATCAACAATAAATACTTAATGATGAGTATTGGTTTTACAGTGATTATAATAGCTGCTATATTAATACTGACATTTACTCCATTTAAGGAATTACCATTTATATACAATGAATTTTAATAAGGAGGGTTAATAATGAAAATTATTGAAGGTATAAAAAAATACGCAAATACAGATAGAATAGCATTAAAATGCAATGAAGAAAATCTTTCGTATAAAGATTTAGATAAGTATTCAGAAGCAATAGCTGTATACTTAAAAGATCTTTATCAAGAAGAAAATACACCTATAGTAATATATGGAAACAAAGAAAATTTAATAATGGCATGTATGATAGGTGCTTTAAAATCAGGAAGAGCATATGTACCTCTTGATATTAGTTTCCCTCTAGATAGAGTTTTTGAAGTAACAAAAGAAGTTAAGCCAAAGGTAGTATTTAACTTTAGTGAAGAAAGTAATTTCGGAGATTTAAATGTAGTTGATGAAGAAAAATTACAAAATATAATAAAAGATTATGAAGGAAAAAAGATAGACAAAAATAACTGGGTAAAAGAAGATGAGAATGCATACATTTTATTTACATCAGGAAGTACAGGAAAACCTAAGGGAGTTCAAATAAGTTCAAATAATTTAGATAGTTTTGTTGATTGGATTAGCCCTTATTTAAATATTGATGGAAGTGAAAAAGTAATTATGAATCAAGCTGCATATTCTTTTGACCTTTCAGTTACAACTATATATCCAGGTTTAGTTAATGGAGCTACGTTATTCTCATTATCTAAAAAGGTACTAGCTGATTATAAAGAGCTATTTAAACAATTTGAAGAATCAGATATGGCAATATGGGTTTCGACACCATCATTTGCAGGAGTATGCGTAACAGAAAGTAGCTTTAATAGTGAAATGTTGCCAAAGTTAGAATCTATGATATTTATAGGTGAAGCTCTTCCAAAGAGTTTAACTAAAGAACTTTTAGAGAGATTCCCAAATACAAGAGTTATAAATGGATACGGGCCTACTGAAGCAACTGTTGGAGTTAGTGTAAATGATATGACACAGGAGTTAATTGATGATGAAAAGAGTCTTCCGGTTGGATATCCTATGGAAAATTGCAGAATAAAAATTGTAGATGAAGATGGAAATGAACTTCAAGAAACTGAAAAAGGTGAAATTGTAATAATAGGGCCTTCTGTTTCTAAAGGATATTTTAACAATAAAGAAAAGACAGATGAAGTATTTTATTTTGATAAAATAGATGGAGTTAAACATAGAGCATATAAAACTGGAGATATGGGGTATATGCTAGATGGGAATATATATTACTGCGGAAGAAAAGACTTCCAAATAAAATTAAATGGATTTAGAATAGAAATAGAAGATATAGAAAATAACTTAAGAAAAGTTAACAATATAAAAAATGCAATAGTTCTTCCTGTTTATAAGAATGAAAAAATTGCTTATTTAAAAGGTATTGTAGAATTAAAAGAGGATAACTCTCTAGGAAGTATTAAAAATGGAATGATAATTAAAAAAGAGTTAGGTAAATACATACCTTCATATATGATTCCAAGAAATATAAAGGTTATAGATGAGTTTCCAACAAATATTAATGGAAAAATAGATAGAAAGAAACTTATGGAGGAAAATTAATGACTTTTTCACAATATGGAGATTATTTTTATCTTTATATATTACTATTAACAGCAATACCAGCAATAATCTTAGGTTTAAGTGGTAAAAACATAAAATATTATGGAATGATAGCAACTATATTTATGATACTTTTAATAGTTGGAGTAAATGTTCAATTATCATTTTTAATATGTTTTATAGTAATAGAAGTTATAGTAGTTAAAGGGTATGAATATGTAAGAAAAAAAACTAATAATAAATGGATATATAGGTTATTTTTATTAGCCTCAATGTCTCCTATTATAATCAATAAACTTTCACCATATGCATCATTTGGAGTAGTTGGATTTATAGGGATATCATATTTAAACTTTAGGACAATACAGATGGTTATAGAAATTTATGATGGAGCAATAAAAGAAGTAAAATTATTTGATATGCTTTACTTTGTATTATTTTTCCCAACATTAAGTTCTGGGCCAATTGATAGATCAAGAAGATTTGAAAAAGAGTTAGAACAGCAAATACCGAAAGAAGAATATATAAATGATTATTTAATTCCAGGAATTAAAAAGATTGTTATGGGTATTGGATATAAGTATGTAGTAGCATTTGTAATAAATACTTATTGGATGTCAAAAATACCAGGAGATATAACTTTCTCGCATGCTGTAAGTTATATGTATGCATATAGTTTATACTTATTCTTTGACTTTGGAGGGTACAGTTTATTTGCAGTAGGAACAAGTTATATATTTGGTATAAAAGCACCAGACAACTTTAATAAGCCTTTTATAAGTAAGGATATGAAAGAATTCTGGACAAGATGGCATATAAGTCTTTCAAGATGGTTTGGGGATTACATTTTCTCAAGATATGTTATAGCATCTATAAGAAAGAAAAGATTTAAAAAGAGAGCTACAGCATCTCATGTTGCTCAAATGATTACTATGTTAGTTATGGGATTTTGGCATGGATTAACATGGTTTTATATAGTATATGGAATATATCAAGGAGCAGCACTTGTTTTAACTGATATATATCAAAAGAAATCAAAATTTTATAAAAAGCATAAAAAAGAGAAGTGGTTTGAGGTTGTGCAAATTGTTTTAACGTTCCATATTGCATGCTTTGGATTACTAATATTCTCAGGATACTTTGCTTAAACTTAGGAGGAATATAAAATGCAAGAAACAGTTATAGGAATATTCGAAGATGTATTAGGATGTGATGAGATAAGAGAAGATTTAGATCTTAACTTATTTGATGCAGATCTTTTAGATTCATTAGCAATAATAGAAGTATTACTTGAAATTGAAGAAAGATTATCAATAACTCTTCAACCAACAGATTTAGAAAGAAATGATATGGCAACAGTAAATAATTTAACTAAATTCTTAGAAGCTAGAAAATAATTTAATAAAATAATAAAATATAAAAGGAGGATATCAATCCTCCTTTTATTTAGTATACTTCGCTATAATTCATATATTCAACTATATCATTATAAATATCAAATACAGGACTTATATTTTTCATAGTGTTGTCAAAATATAACTTTATAACATCATCAGTTTTATAAAGTATAAGTTCTTTATTATCTTGGTTTATAAACGATATTGTTTTTTCGCTGTTATAATCATCCACATCGATAGTCTTTACTATGCAATTGTGTTTGCTTATTTTTGTTGCGATGTTGAAAAGTAAGTCATCAGTACAGTTTTCTAATTGTAGAACTAAACAGTGGAACGTAGTTTTGAAATTCATGTTAAACCTCCTTGGATAAAGTCGTATTTTGGTATATAATAATACCTTAATAAAAATTTTACCACATTTAAGGAGAAAAACAAATTTGCAAAATATATATAAATAAATATATAATATATAAAATAGATTAGAAATGGAAATAACTAATCTATACTTATAATTTTTTAGAGGAGAGAAATTTATGTCAAAGGTTGCAAAAGCAGCAGTAGGTCTTATGGCTGCAACATTAATAGCTAAGATTTTAGGATTTGGACGTGAATTAGCTTTAGCGTCGGCATATGGAGCATCTGGAACTAGTGATGCATTCTTAGTAGCTATGAATATACCTGCAGTTATATTCTCAGCAATAGGAACATCTTTAGGAACTGCATTTATACCACTGTACTGTGATATAGATGCTAAACAAGGAAAAAAAGCTTCACTTAAATTTACAAATAATGTACTTAACATAGTTATTTTAATGTGCTTAGTAGTTTCTTTATTCGGAGTAATATTTACAGAGCCTATAGTTAAACTATTTGCAGTTGGGTTTAAAGGGGAAACATTAGCACAAGCAGTATACTTTACAAGAGTATTAATTCTTAGTATGGCATTCTTAGGAATGAGTTACATAATGATGGCATTTTTACAAGTTAAAGAAAACTTTATAATTCCAGGATTGATGTCAGTACCATATAATATGCTTATAATAATTTCAATATTTGCAAGTGTTATGATCAATCCAAACTTATTACCATGGGGAACATTATTTGGATTATCACTTCAATTTATATTCCAATATCCTTTTGCACGTAAAAAAGGGTTTAGATATAAACCAGTTATAAATCTAAAAGATGAACATTTAAAAAGGATGTTATGGTTAATAGGTCCTGTTTTAATAGGAGTTGCAGTTACTCAAGTTAATGCTATTGTAGATAGAACTATAGCATCAACATTAGTAGAAGGTAGTATATCGGCACTTAACTATGCAACTAAATTAAATCAGTTTGTTATGGGAATGTTTATAGTTTCAATATCTTCTGTTATATATCCAATGCTTTCTAAATTATCAACAGAAAATAATCAAAAGAAATTTAAAGAATCTATAGTGACAGCTATAAATGTAGTTGTATTAATAATAATTCCAATATCAGTAGGAGCTATAATATTAGCAAATCCAATAGTTAAATTATTATTCCAAAGAGGAGAATTTGATGCAAGAGCAACTCAAATGACAGCAATAGCATTAATATTCTATTCAATAGGTATGTTAGGATTCGGGTTAAGAGACATATTAGGAAAAATATTTTACTCATTACAAGATACTAAAACTCCTATGATTAATGGGATTATAGCGATGTTTTTAAATATAGTATTAAACTTAGCATTTGTAAAATATACTAATATGCAGTTAGGTGGATTAGCATTTGCAACTAGTATATCATCTCTTGTAACAATAGGGTTACTAGCTATAAGTTTAAGAAAGAAGATTGGCGCATTTGGAGGGAAAAATATTATAACTGTTCTTATAAAGTCTATGATATCAGCACTTTTAATGGCAGTAGTAACTAAATTATCATATAATTTACTAGATAGTATATTAAGTTCAGGATTTATACAAGATGCAATTAAATTAGGTATATCTGTAGGATTAGGTGCTATAGTATATGCATTTAGTATAGTTGTATTTAGAGTAGAAGAAGTTAAACTATTAGTAAAGATGTTAATGAAAAAAACAAAACGTAAATAGATTATAAAAGCTACAGTTGTTATGCAACTGTAGTTTTTTTATAAGTAAAAAAGATTTTATAGAAAAAAGGAGATTTATAATAATAAATCGAAGTATATAGTAAATAAAAAATTAAAAGGTGATATAATGGGCAATAATTTAAACGAAGGAAATTATCAGTTTGTTTTAAATCACATAATAAAAAAATTCGCAAATTCAGATATATCTACGATATCAAAATTATCAAACTCACCATACGATCCTAACAATAATTATTTTAAAATGAAATTTCTAAACAATACTCTATACATTAAACATCCTACTGGGGAAGTAATATTTGAAGATGGAAAAACTTTATACGATATATCTATGAAGATATTAATAATTAGATTTTTAGTAAATGCAAATGCAACTATTAAAGAAACTAAAAAATATATAAGTTATAAGGAGATTGAAGGAGGTCATATTTACTATCCGAATTTTAAAGAAAGAACTATAAGCTTTTTTATAAAAGAATATGGAAATAATTTAAAATTATTTGAAGAACAGATGAAATCTATAGAAGCTACTAAACTAAATTTAGGTGATATTTCATATAAAGTTAGATTTCTAAATGATACTTATATAGTATTTATATTATGGGAGGGTGATGATGAACTACAACCTTCTGGAAATATATTATTTGATTCAAATGTAAAAGCATATTTTAATGCTGAAGATTTAGCTGTTATACCTGATATAATTTTGAAAAATTTAAATTAATAATTGAATTAGGATATCATAATTTGTTAATTATCATAATATATACTATTAATATCTTGTAGGGGGCACATAGAATATGAATATTTCAAGAAGCATAGGAAAAGTTAAAAGAAAACAAAGTAAAATGTACACATTAATAGCAATAACTGATGTATTAGTGCTAGCAGCATCTTTTGGAATAATAATAGCAAATTGGCAATAAAAAGCTATCTCTTTTGAGGTAGCTTTTTACATTTGTTTTGATTATTATAGTATATATAAGGAGGAGAGTTTATGAAATATATAGAGGATATTAAAAAATACAAGCCAATTAATGAACAAGAAAAAAAAGATAAAGAAATAATAATAAATTGTATCAATACATATGAAAATATATTAACTAGAGAAAATGAAATTTGTCACATAACAAGTTCTGGATTTATTGTGAATAAAACTAAAGATAAGGTTCTAATGATTCACCATAATATATATAATTCTTGGGGGTGGACAGGCGGACATGCAGATGGAGATGACGATTTATTAAAAGTAGCTATAAAAGAAGCTATGGAAGAAACTGGGGTTAAATGTGTAACACCAATAATCGAGGATATATGTTCTATAGAAATATTGCCAGTAAATGGACATATAAAAAAAGGTAAATATGTAGCACCACATCTACATTTATCAATATCATATATATTAGAAGTAGATGAGAAAGAAGAACTTTTTATAAAAGAAGATGAAAATAGCGGAGTAAAATGGATAAAGATAGATGATATAGAGAAGAGTGTTAATGAAGCTCATATGATTACAGTTTACAATAAACTTATAAGTAAGGCTAAAAATATATAAAATAAGGATGACTCAAAATGTTTTGAGTCATCCTTATTTTTTAGTGAATTTTAAAAAGTTGCGCGAGAATCTATGTTACAAGATTTAACCATCTTATCTAATTTAGATTTAGGGCACGTATTTTTGATTTTTGAATTATTACTTTGATATATATAATTTTTATATTCTTCACATTGTTTTTTGAAAAATTTATATATCGATAAATTAAATAAATTTTCTTCATTACTAAAATTCATATAATCTAAATAATCTTTATCTATATATGGATTTTTTATAATTAATTCACTAACTTTATTTTTTATGATTTGCAAATCTTTACTTAAGTTTTTTGTATTAATATCTAGTTCATCATTTATAAATGAAAAGTCCTTAGAACTGTTAGTAAGCAGAGATAATGTATCATATTGTGCATATTTTATTTTGGTTCTTATAGTATAGTGTAGGAAAAATAAATTTCCAAGTTCTTTTTCAATCTCAAATTCACCTTTTAATACCAACCTAATGGAAGTTAACTCTTTAGGAGAATTAATTGTAAGCTGAGTACCTCTATTAAATATGATATTAGTAGGGAAGGTTAAATCTTTATGATTTATAGTGTCGATTAAAATGCCATTTTCAACTTTAAAAAACTCATCACCTTGATAAATGATAAAATTTTCACCATAATTGTAATAAAGTGTTTTTACGGGAACAGAATCACCGAAGTTAAATTCTATTAGATTATCGCAACATCTAATTATTTTATTATTGCTTAATATTGGATAATAGAAACATTCAAATAACATAAAAATCCTCCTATTTTAAACGCTTATAATTTGTTAAAAAAATATTTATCTCATACTTTAAATATAGCTAAGTATATTAAACTTTTCAAGGCTATTCATACAATAAAATAGTATCAAAAACATCAATAAGTGACATAAATATTTATATGGTTATTTAAGGTAGAGACAATTATAATATTAGTATAGATAATAAAACTAGGGGGGTATTAAAAATGAAATTTATAGATTTACACTGTGATACTATAGATATATTGTTAAGTGAAACGAAAGATGCTAGTTTAAAGATAAATTCCCATTGTGTAGATATAGATAAGTTAATTAAAGGCAATTGCTTAGCTCAAACATTTGCATTATATGTAGATACAGCAATACACAAAAATCCATATGAGCATTGTATGCATATGGCTAAAAAGTTTCATGAAGAAATAAAATTAAATAAAGATGAAATAAGTTTAGCTACTAATTTTAAAGAAATAATAGATAATGAAAAAAATGAAAAAATAAGTGCATTATTAGCAATAGAAGAGGGTGCTGTATTAGAGGGAAATATACAAAACCTAAATAAGTTTTATGATTTAGGAGTTAGGATGATGACATTGACTTGGAACCATGAAAATGAGATAGGGTATCCTCATGTTAAACCTGAATATAAAACAAAGGGATTAAAGGATTTTGGAATAGAAGTAGTAGAAAAAATGAATGAATTAGGGATGATAGTAGATGTATCTCATTTATCTGATGCAGGATTTTATGATGTAGCAAAAATATCAAAAAAACCATTTATAGCTACTCATTCAAATGCAAGACGCATTACAAATCATACTAGAAATTTAACTGATGATATGATAAAAATATTAGCTAACTCTGGAGGTGTTACAGGTATTAACTTCTGCAGTGCATTTATAGGAGAAACTCCTATGGCTATGCTAGACGATATGGTAAGACATATAAAACATATAAAGCATATAGGTGGTATAGATGTTATAGGTTTAGGATCAGATTTTGATGGAATTGATTGTCCAGTTGAAATAAAAGATGTTAGTGAGATGGGAAAACTTGCAATTAAATTAGAACAAGCAGGTTTTACAACTGACGAGATAGAAAAAATATATTATAAAAATGCATTAAGATTAATAAAGGAAGTTATGTAAGTGATAGCATTAAAAAGTATTAATTAGATTATGATAGTTAATGTGATGTTATATTTTATATAAAAAAGACTTCTGCTTTTTAGTAAGAGCAGAAGTCTTTTATTATTATTTAATTAATTCTAAGTATCCGCTTGGATGGAAGTAGTATATATGAGAAGTATCTTGATCAACGAAGTATCCCATATCACTATCTACATTTGGTAAAAATACATATCCATGTAATCCTTTTTCTTGTAAAGCTTTAAAATCATTTGAAGTTCCTTGGAATTTGTAACTTATTTTATTGTTATTATTTATTAAAAGCTGTTGTGCATCAGCTTGACTTAACGTTGCTTGTTGTTCTACAGATGGTTTATTATTTTCTTGTGCAAATGATACTTCATTTGTCGGGTTCATTAGTAATAACCCTCCAACTAATAATGATAAAACTAATAATGATTTTTTCATATGTAAAACCTCTTTTCTTTTTTATAATTTATGTGTTTTATAATTTCTTTTGTCTTTCTATATTTAAATATTAACATAGAAAATTTATAGATAACAGTTACACCCTTGTTACCTTGGGTTACGAAATTGTCATAAAAATTTTGTTTAAAATGAAACTATTTGAATCCACATATATACTCTTTAGAAATCGTATTATATAATTATCATGTATGTAATTTCACTAGGGAGGTGGGTTAATGATAGCAGAAAGTATCGTAGTGAAGTTGATGGAAAAAACTAGTCTTTTAATAGTGATTTTAATATTAATAAGTAAGGTTAAATTTTTTAGAAGAATATTGCAAAGTGAACAAAATAGCAAGATTAATTTAATAATAATTTCAGGAATTTTTACAGGGCTTGCTATTATAGGAACTTATATAGGAGTAGATGTTAATGGGTCTATAGCAAATGTACGAAATATTGCTATAGTATCAGGTGGAATTTTATTTGGACCTATAGTAGGTATAGTATCAGGGGTAGTTGCAGGTACTCATAGGTTTTTACTAGATATGAATGGAGTAACATCTCTTCCATGTCTTATGACTAGCATTATGGCAGGTGTTTTATCTGGATATCTTTGCAATAAAATTGATAATGATAAAAAATGGATTGTTGGTATTATATGTGGAATATTTGTAGAGAGTATAGGGATGGAACTTATATTATTATTATCTAGACCATATAAAGAAGCTGCTTTAATTGTTCACTATATATACATTCCTATGGTAATCGGGCAAGTAGGAACTGGATTTTTAATATCTATATTACAAAGTTTAAAAAAAGAGAAAGAAGAAATAGCAGCTCAACAAGCAAAGTTAGCTCTAGATATAGCTAACAAAGCATTACCTTATTTTCGAAATATAAATACTAAATCATTAAATACAGTTTGTAAAATAATAAAAGAAGATATAGGAGCAGATGCAGTTTCTATAACAGATAAAAATAGCGTATTAGCTTACGTTGGTATAGGGGAAGCATATTTTAAGGATAAATTAAAAAAATTGAATAATACGACTAAAGAGTGTATATACAGTGGTAAAATTATATATATAAAAGAAGATAAAGAAGAATATCTAAGAGATAAAAAAGTGCTTTTAAAAACAGCAATGATAATTCCTTTGAAAGAAAAAAATGAAACAGTAGGAACTCTTAAAATATATTACTCAAGTCAAAGAGAAATAACAGATTCACAACAAGCACTAGCCATTGGATTATCTCAAATGATATCTACATTAATGGAAGTTTCTAAAGTAGAAAAAATGAAAGAAGCTGCAAATAAAGCAGAGATAAAAGCTTTACAAACTCAGATAAATCCACATTTTTTATTTAATGCCTTAAATACTATAACATCATTTATAAGAATAAATCCAGATAGTGCAAGAAATCTAATTATCAATTTGGCTACTTTTTTAAGATATAATTTAGAATTTAGTGATACAACGATAAATATAGATAAAGAATTAGAACAAGTGAAAGCTTATGTTGCAATTGAGAAAGCAAGATTTGGAGATAAGTTAAATGTTATTTATAATATAGATGAAAAGATAAAAACAAAAATACCTAGTTTAATAATACAACCATTAGTTGAAAATGCAATCATTCATGGGATAAGGGCTAATGGAGGTAGTGGAACAGTAAAGATAACAGTTAAAAATGAAGAAAATAAAACTGTAGTAAGCGTAGAAAATGATGGTGTAACAATTGATAATGACATAATTCAAAAAGTTAGAAATGGAAATATGCCAGAAAATAAAATTGGTCTTTATAATGTTCATTTAAGAATAAAGCTTATGTATGGAAGTGGACTAGTTATAACACAGTTAAATCCAGGGACTAAAATAGAATTTTCAGTATAGGAGGATATAATATGAAATGTATAATAGTTGAAGATGAATTTCCAGCTAGAGAAGAACTTAAATATTTTATAAAAAATTATAGTGAAATAGAAATTATAAATGAATTTGATAATGGATTAGATGTATTAAAATTTATACAAGAAAATAGCATAGATGTTATATTTTTAGATATAAATATACCTATGCTAGATGGAATGTTACTTGCAAAAACTATAAATAAGTTTAAATCAAAGCCTAAAATAGTATTTATTACAGCTTATAAAGAATATGCGGTAGAAGCATTTGAATTAGAAATTTTTGATTATGTACTTAAACCATACTCAGATCAAAGGATTATAAATACATTAAATAAATTAAAAGATAACGAACTTGACTTTAATAACAAAAAAGAATTATGTGAAGAAAAAATAGATAATCACGATACCGTTACTTTATGGAAAAATGATAAAATGGTAGTTTTAAAACTTAGCGATATATATTATTGTGAAGCTAAAGAAAGAGAGACTATAGTTTATACAAAAATTGATGAATACACAGTTAAAAATTCAATTTCGGAATTTTATAGTAGCATTTCTAATAATCAATTCTTTAAAACACATAGATCATACATTGTTAATATTGATAAGATAAAAGAAATAATACCTTGGTTTAATAGTACTTATATATTAAAATTAAAAGAGATAAATAAAGAAATTCCAGTTAGTCGAAGTAAAATCAAAGAATTTAGAAGTATTATGCATATATAAATAAAGATGATGCCTCAAAATATAAGGATCTTATGGATAAACTTAATTACCATTTGATAGTTATTTTAAGGCATCTAATTTTTATATTAAAAGTTATATATAGTTGTTGGAAAATTTACCTAATACAGGAATGTACAATTAGAAAAAATTCCATTAAAATAAAATTAAAGAAAACGTTAACTAAAAATGACAGGAGGATACAAAATGGATAAAATAACGCAATTTATTGAAGAAAAAATGGTACCGAAAGTAGCTAAGTTCTCTAACCTACGTTATATAAAAGCATTACGTTCAGGCTTCTTTGCGATAATGCCACTTACAATTATAGGATCAATATTTTTATTAATAGCTGATTTTCCCGTAGATGGATATGCAGATTTTATGGCGAGTATATTTGGGCAGAACTGGGGAGCTTATTTAGAACCAGGGTATAGAGCAACATTTGATTTAATGGGAATAATGTTGGCAGGAACTTTATCATATAAGTTGGCTGAGGATTATAAACTAGATAGTTTATCAGTAATGATAATTTCATTAGTAGCATATATGATAGTAACACCTAAGTCTATGACAACTGAGGCTGGTGAATTTGTAAATAAGGTTATACCTATGGCTTGGCTAGGAGCTAGAGGTGTTATAACAGCAATTATAATGAGTATATTATCTACTGAAATATATAGATTTGCAATAAATAAGAAAATAGTAATTAAATTACCAAGTAATGTTCCAGAAATGGTAAGTAAATCATTTACAGCATTAGTTCCAGGAACTATAGTAGTATTGATTTCTTTAATATTAAACGGAGTATTCTTATTTATGGGAACGACTATGCATGATTTCATATATACAGTATTACAAGTTCCACTACAAGGATTAACTTCATCAGTAGAAGCAATAACTGTAGTTGCAGGATTAAATGGATTACTTTGGTGGTTTGGAATACATCCAACAGTAGTTAATTCTATAGTTAACCCTTTATTAAATGCAAACGCAATAGAAAATTTAGAATTATTTAAAGCAGGACATCTTACTTTTGAAAGCGCAAATATAGGGACAATACAAATGATAGATCAATTTGCAACAATAGGGGGAGCTGGAATGACAATTGGATTAGTTGTATCCATGCTTATAGTTGCAAGATCACAAAGATTAAAAATGATGTCAAAATTAGGTGCAGTTCCATCATTATTTAATATAAATGAACCGCTAATATTTGGAACTCCAATAATATTAAACCCTTTAATGTTGGTTCCAGTAACATTAGCACCTATAGTTTCTGTTTTAATAGCATATGTAGCTATGAAATTACAGTTTATGTTGCCTTTTAACGGAGTTATAGCGCCTTGGACGACACCACCTATAATAAGTGGATTATTAGTTAGTGGATGGCAAGGAGCTATAGTTCAATTAATAGCTATAGCTGCATCGACATTAATATATTTGCCATTTGTTAAAGCGTTAGATAATCAGTATAGAAAAGAAGAGTTAGAAGTTGAAGAAAATAATTTGAATTCAGACTCTGAAGATGATGAGTGGGCACTATAATATGAATTTACATAAAAGAATTTCATTAAATGCAAAGAACTTAACTAAGTTAGAAAAAGATTTATTACAAGGGTTATTAGAAAATAAAAGTAAATTTACTTATAAAAAATTTACAATATCTAACATTGCTACTGAATTCTTAGTTAGCAATACTAGTGTTCATAGGTTATCCGAAAAGTTAGGATATGATAGTTTTGTACAATTTAAAGATGATTATTTTAAAAAGAATGAAAAAGAAATAAGTGATGATAATTATAGAGATAATGATTTCGTAAACTTAATGATAGACACATATAGCTTAGTTTCAGATTCTATAGATGAAGAAATAATAGATAAAATGAATACCTGTAAAAAAATAAATATATATGGAATGGGTATGAGTAATTATTTAGGAAAGATATTCCAAATAAAATTACAACTTCTAGGTATCCCAGCAGAACAGCATGATGATTCAAGGTTTATGAGGCTATCTAGTCGTATACTGAAAAAAGAAGAAGATTTAGTAATAATACTTTCTAGAAGTGGAGAAACACCGGAATTGCTGGAAGTATTAGTTGAAGCTAATCTTAGAGGCATTGATGTTGTATTAATAACTGAGGCTAGAGGCTCTACTTTTGAAAGTATGAGTAAGTACAAGATATACACAGGATGTACTCAAGACTCGGATGCAGATATTGATACAAGACTTAACTTTCATATAGCAATGGATATGCTTATAAAAAGGTTCATAGAAAAATATAAAAAGAAGGTATAGGCATGTATAATTTTGAAGACATATTACATAGAAAAGAGAATGGTTCTAAAAAGTGGAATGAAGCGTATATAAACAGACGATTTCCAAATCATAAAGTTCCATACTATCCACTATTTATAGCAGATATGGACTATAAACTTCCTATAGATATTAATAATAAATTTGTAGATTTTATTCAACAAGGTGACTTTGGGTATTTTGATGTACTAGATAAGTTTAGAGAATCTGTAGTTAAATGGAATAAGAATTTAAATAATATAGACATTGATAAAAAATGTGTAATGCCGGGCATTGGTACATTAGCATCTATGAATTTAGTTGTGAAATCAATATTAGATAAAGGCGATAATGTATTAATTTTTACACCTGTATATGGTCCGTTTAAAGATATAGTAGTTAATAATGACTTGAACTTAATAAAACAACCATTAGAGTTAAGAAACGACAGATATTATATAAATTTTAAAGATTTAGAAGAAAAAATAAATCATAATAATTTAAAATGTATATTAATGTGTAATCCTCACAATCCAGCGGGAAGAGTATGGTATTATGAAGAGTTACAAATGTTGGTAAGTTTATGTAAAAAGTACAATATACTTTTACTATCAGATGAAGTGCATAGTGATTTAACTTTAAATGAATGTAATTTTGTATCTATGTCAAATTTTATTAAAGATTATAAAAATATAATAATAAGTTCTTCCCCTAATAAAACCTTTAATTTAGCAGGTTTAAGTAGTTCATACTTAGTGATTTATAATGATGATATATACAATAAACTTGAATTTGAGTTTGGAAAAAACAAACTGGGAATAAATCGTGTTGGGTATGAGTTTTTAACAATTTGCTATGAAAATGGGCAACAGTGGGTAAAAGATTTAAAAGTAAATATATTGGAAAATTTAAATCTTGTTAAAAATATTTTAAATTTAGATAGTATAAAACTTATGAATCCAGAAGCTGGATATTTATTATGGGTAAAATTAGATAGAGTAAAAGATAGTTTAGGTTTTACTCAAGAATTGGCTGAAAAAACTGGAGTATTAGTTGAAAGTGGAAGTCGATTTATTGATAGTGAAGAAGGATATATAAGAATAAATCTGGCTACTAGCAAGGTTATTTTAGAAAAATCAATGAAAGAATTAGTTAAATTTTATAGTGGGATTAATTAAAAATAAAAGTAACACCGATATTAACTTATCGGTGTTACTTTTATTTATTGAAAAATATAAAATTATAAGAAAATTTTAAAAATAATATTGACATTGATAACTATTATCAGTATTATAAAGACAAGAAATGAAAATAGTTATCAATGATTAACTGTTTTCAGAATCAGGAGAAGAAAAATGAAAAAAAGATATTTATTAATTATACTAATAATTCTATCAAGTATATCTTTGTTTACAGGAGTTCATGATATAACTTTGATAGATATAATAAAATACAACCAAGATAAACTGGATGTGTTTTTAATAAGCAGAATTCCAAGGTTGATAAGTATATTAGTTGCAGGAACTGGGATGAGTATATGTGGACTTATAATGCAACAAATAAGTAGGAATAAGTTTGTATCGCCTACGACTGGAGCGACTATAGATTCAGCACAATTAGGATTAGTGTTTGCAATGCTCCTTGTTCCAAATTCAGGAATGTCTGGAAAAATGATTATTTCATTTATATTTGCATTAAGTGGGACTTTTATATTTATGAAAATTTTGAAAGAATTAAAATTTAAAAATGCTGTATTTGTTCCATTAGTAGGTATTATGTTTGGAAATATAATTGGATCAGTTACTACTTTCATAGGTTACAAATATAATCTTATGCAAGATATAACAGCTTGGATGCAAGGAAATTTTTCTATGATACTTAAAGGAAATTATGAAATGTTATATATAACGATTCCTCTTATAATAATTGCATACATGTATGCAAATAAATTTACAATAGCTGGAATGGGAGAAGATTTTGCTACAAACTTAGGGCTTAATTACAACCAAGTTTTAAATGTTGGATTAACTATAGTGGCTATGGTAACAGTTAGTGTAGTTATAACAGTAGGAAGTATACCATTTATTGGGCTTATAGTTCCTAATATAGTATCAATGTATAAAGGTGATAACTTAAAAGATAGTATATGGCACACTGGATTGTTTGGAGCTATATTTGTTTTAATTTGTGATATTTTCTCAAGATTAGTTATATATCCATATGAAATACCAATTGGACTTACGGTGGGAGTAATAGGAAGTGGAATATTCCTTTGTATGATATTAAGGAGGAATGCATATGCAAGCTAGTATTAATGTAAATAAAAAAACTAGTTTTAAACTAGGTTTTAATAAAAATTTGTACATAATTGGGATTTTAATTGTAGTGTTTTCTGTAATGTTTTTAACTGTAGGTGTTAACTTTGAACATTTCGAATATGCTATGGATCAAAGGATACCTAAATTAATAGCAATAGTTATAACAGGATTTTGTATAGCTTTTTCATCTATGATATTTCAAACAGTAACTAATAATAATATATTAACACCGAGTGTGCTTGGACTGGATTCTCTTTATGTATTAGTTCAAACTATAATAGTTTTCTTTGTTGGAGTTGAAAGCAGTTTTATAACGAGTAAAAGTCATAACTTTATATTATCAGTTATTGTGATGGTAATAGCATCTTTTATACTATATAAAAAACTATTTGAGAAATCTAATAACAATATATTCTTTTTATTACTTGTAGGAATGATATTTGGAACTTTATTTAAAAGTTTATCTACATTTATGCAAGTTGTAATAGATCCAAATGAATATGCAGCTTTACAAAATAGTTTATATGCTAGTTTTGGAAATGTGAATACAGATATATTACTTATATCAGGAATAATAATATTAGCAATAATTCCATTTATATACGATGATATGAAAGCATTGGATGTAATATCTTTAGGAAAAGAACATGCAATAAACTTAGGTGTTAATTATGATAAAGTAGTTAAAAAAATGATAATAGTTGTAGCAATTTTAGTTTCAGTATCAACTGCATTAGTAGGACCTATAACATTTTTGGGTCTTTTAGTCACAAATGTAACTAAACAAATTTTTAAAACGTATAAACATAGTTATTTAATAAGTGGATCTATACTAATAAGTATATTAACTTTAGTAAGTGGACAATTTTTAGTTGAACGAGTATTTACATTCACTACAACTATAAGTGTAATTATAAATTTTATTGGAGGTGTATATTTCATATACTTGCTATTAAAGGAGAGTAGGACATAATGATACAAGTAGCAAATTTGATTAAAAAATATTCTAATAAGTCTGTAGTAGAAAATGTATCAATAGATATAAAAAAGGGAAAAATAACATCTTTTATAGGTCCAAATGGAGCTGGCAAAAGTACAGTTTTAGCTATGATTACAAGACTTATGAAAAAAGATAATGGCGAAGTTTTAATAGAAGGAAAAAGATTAGAGGATTGGAACAGTAAAGAATTATCAAAAAAAATAGCTATATTGAAACAATCTAATAATATAAGTTTAAAACTTACAATAAGAGAATTAGTTAGTTTTGGAAGGTATCCTCATTGTGAAGGAAGACTTACTGATGTAGATAATAAATATATAGATGAAGCGATAGAATATATGAAACTAAATGATATCGAAAATAAATATATAGATGAATTGAGCGGAGGCCAACGACAAAGGGCTTATATAGCGATGGTTATTGCTCAAAATACAGAGTATGTATTTTTAGATGAACCGTTAAATAATTTAGATATGAAACATTCAGTAGAAATGATGAAGGTGCTTAGAAATTTATGTGATGAATTAGGGAAGACAGTAGTTTTAGTTATGCATGATATAAACTATACATCTTGTTATTCCGATTATATAATAGCTTTAAAAGATGGCAAGGTTGCTAAATATGGTAAAACGGAAGAGATAATTGAAAAGGAAGTATTAGAAGAAATTTATGATATGGAATTTGATGTTAGAGAAATAAATGGGGAAAAAATTTGCGTTTATTTCTAAAAAAATTTAAAAAATAATTGATAAAGATAATCAATATCTAAAAAGGAGAAATAATATGAATAAAAAAGTGGCTTTAATATCGGGATTGGTAATAGCTGGCTTATTAGGAGGAGCATTAATATTTGGAGCAAAAGGAAATGATAAAGTTTCAAACAGTGAAAATAAAAAAATATCAGTAAAGCATGCACTTGGAACTACAGATATAGAAAAAAATCCACAAAAAATAGTAGTATTTGATTTTGCAGCGCTAGATGCGATGGAAACCTTAGGAGTCGATGGAGTGGTTGGAACTGCACAAAGCTCTTCTATTCCAGGATATCTTAGTAAATATTCAGAATCAGAATATGCAAATGTAGGTGGACTTAAAGAACCCGATTTAGAAAAAATTAATGAGCTTGATCCAGATTTAATAATAATAAATGGAAGACAACATAGTTTTTATGATAAACTAGAGAAAATAGCTCCTACTATATCTTTAGCAAAAGAAGACGGTAAATATATGGAATCTTTTACTCATAATATGGAAGTAATAGGAGATATATTTGATAAAGAAAAAGAAGTGGATACAGAATTGGCTAAGATAAATGAAAAAATTAGTGGTATAAACAAAGAAGTAACAGATAAAGGATACAGTGCAACTACATTAATGGCAAGTGATGGAAATTTAAGTGTATTTGGAGCTGATTCAAGATTTGGACTTATATACAATAATCTTGGATTTAAAAATACAGATGCCAATGTAGAAGCAGCAGATCATGGTCAAGATGTATCATTTGAATATATTTCCAGTCAAAATCCAGATTATATGTTTGTAATAGATAAATCAGTTATATCAACTGATAAAAATCAAAAGCCAGCTAAAGAAATATTAAACAATAACTTGATAAACAAAATGAAAGTGGCTGAAAATAATAATATAGTCTATTTAGACACTCAATCATGGTACTTAAGTGATGGTGGATTTATGTCTACAAATACAATGCTAGATGAAGTAAGTAAAGCTATAAATAAATAAAAAATTTATACTAAGTTGTATGGCATCTATATAGTTGTCATACAACTTTTAAAATTTAAATAATTAAGAAAAGTTTATTATATATGTTTAAATTGGGTATATAATAAAATAGAAATGGAGGTAAGACATGTTAAAAGAATTTATTAAATATTACAAACCGTATAAAAAATTGTTTATACTTGATTTATTAGCTGCTTTTACGGTGGCTTTATGCGATTTAGTTTATCCAATGATAACTAGAAATATAATGAATGAGGTTGTACCTAATAAAGATTTAAGAATGTTGATTGTATTTGCAGTTACGTTAGTAGTTATATTTATAATAAAGGCAGGACTGAACTACTTTATGCAATATTGGGGTCATGTGGTAGGAGTTAGAATGCAAGCTGATATGAGAAGTTATGTATTTACTCATTTGCAAAAACTTCCGAATTCGTATTTCAATAATAATAAATCTGGAGTTATAATGTCTAGGATTATAAATGATCTTATGGAAGTTTCAGAATTAGCTCATCATGGACCAGAAGATTTATTTGTATCTATAGTTATGTTAGTTGGATCATTTTTAATATTACTTGGGATTAATGTACCACTTACATTAATAGTGTTTTCTATATTACCATTTATAATTTTATATGCAGTAACTCAAAGAAAGAGAATGGGTAAAGCATTTAAAGAAACTAGAGTGAAAACGGGAGATGTTAATGCTACATTAGAAAATAGTATAGCTGGAATGAGAGTGACGAAATCATTTTGTACAGAAAAAGAAGAATTAGATAAATTCAACGAATCTAATAACATATTTAGACATGCTAGAGAAAGTGCTTATAAAGTTATGGCAGAGTATTTTTCAGGGATGTTTTTATTTATAGACTTGTTAAATTTAGTTGTATTAATAGTTGCAGGTTATTTTACTTATATGAATTATATAAATTTAGGAGATTTTGCAGCATATCTTCTTTATGTAAATATGTTCATTCAACCAATTAGAAAATTAATAAACTTTACAGAACAATATCAAAATGGTATGACAGGATTTGAAAGATTTACAGAGATAATAAATGAGGAAACTGAGAAAGAAGCTGTAAATCCAATAGAACTTAAAAATGTTGAAGGAAACATAGAAATAGAAAATGTATCATTTACTTATGAGGATGATAATGAAGTATTTAAAAATCTGAGTTTAACTATAGAAGCTGGAAAAACAATCGCCTTAGTTGGACCATCAGGTGGAGGTAAAACTACACTATGTAATCTTATACCAAGATTTTTTGATTTTGATGAAGGAGACATTAAAATAGATGGAACTAGTGTTAAAGATGTTAGTTTAAATTCACTTAGAAAAAATATAGGGGTTGTTGCTCAGGATGTATTTTTATTTACTGGAACAATAAAAGAAAACATAGTAATAGGTAAGTCGGCAGCTACAGGTAAAGAAGTTATAGATGCATGTAAAAAAGCTAGAATACATGACTTTATAATGACTTTACCACAAGGTTATGATACTTATGTAGGTGAAAGAGGGGTTAAGTTATCAGGTGGTCAAAAACAAAGAATTTCTATAGCTAGAATATTCCTTAAAAATCCACCTATAATGATATTAGATGAAGCTACATCTGCTCTTGATAATGTTACGGAATATGAAATACAGAAATCATTAGAAGAATTAGGGAAAAATAGGACGAATTTAGTTGTAGCACATAGATTATCAACTATAAAAAATGCAGATGAAATAATAGTTTTAACACCAAATGGAATAGAAGAGAGAGGAACTCATCAAGAGTTAATTGAAAAAGATGGAGTTTATTCAAAACTTCATAGGAAGTAAATTTAAAAAGATATAAAATTTAAATTTTATATCTTTTTTGCTATGTAGATTAACAAATAAAAACTTTAAAGCATATTAAATAGTATTAAAATATACATTGGAGGTAAATAAAATATGAAAGATTCGATATATCCTCAAATGAAAATTATAGAAACTAATAGATATATATTAAGACCTATATGTTTAGAAGATGCTTTAAGTATGTTTGAATATTATAGCCAAGAAAAAGTAGTTAAGTATCTTCCTATAAAAGCACATAAGTCAATTGCAGAAACAAAAAGGTTTATAAAAACTTATTTTATTGATAGTTATAGAAAAGGATATGTAAACCATTGGGCTATCATAGATAAATCTAATAAAAAATTAATTGGAAATATTGGTTTGAATAATGTTTTGCCAAAAGCTAAGGAAGCTGAAATTGGAATATGCATAAATCCACTATATTGGGGAAATGATATTGCAACAGAATTAACTAAAAATTCTTTGAAATATGGATTTAAATACTTAAATTTAGAAAAATTAATAGCTCAAACTTATGAAGACAATCCGAGTACAAGAAAGTCACTAGAAAGTTTAGGATTTAAATATATAAATACTTCTAATAAAAGAATAATCCAGCAAAGTGGATACAAGTATGTAAGATGTGATAACTATGAATTAACTAAAAGAGACTATATTTTATCTAGATATATATAATAATTAAAAATTTAACAAGAATATAGTAAAAAAAAGTATGAATTTAAATTCATACTTTTTTTAGGACATTTTAAATTAAAAATATATTTTGGAATCTATAAAAATTTTACTTGATTACAATAAATATTCTGAATATTATTATAGTTTAAAAAATGCTAAATGTAAATATAATTTTAAAAAAAATTATATTTGTCTATTTTCGTAATTTATTGTTA
>NZ_JBOFKN010000064.1:0-1248 GCF_051657365.1 Paraclostridium sp. | reverse complement strand
ACATATATATGATGCTAAATATTATGAAACAGAATTTGATGAAAAAGGAAAACTAAAAAATAACGCTCCTGGAATAGGAGATATAGGTAAACAATTTTTATATGAAGAATCATATAGAGCATACTATAAAAAAGTAGGCATTGAAAAAACTAGATATTATAATGCTTTTTTATTTCCAACAGAAGAAACACAACATAGTTATATAGGAGAAGTTTCTTTTGAAATCTTCCAAGGAAAAAAAATCAAATTATTTAAATTATCTACAGAAAAAATGTATAAAAATTATTTGAAAGATTTAAAATTGAGGAAAGAGATTAATGATATTAGAAAAAATTAAGGTAATAGCTGGTGATATTACAAAATTAAATGTAAATGTTATAATAAATTCTGCAAGAATGTAATAAAAATATTTAGTACAAAAATTAAAACATAAGAAGGAGGAATAGGTAGATACATTTAAGTATTTATCAAATATGTAAAATATGAACTTAAAAGATTTACAACAAAAATATTGGAGTACTTTCATAAAAGTAGCTTTAATAAAAAGAAAATTATCTTCAGATGAATATAGACTAGTTAAAACGGCAGGTATAGATGTTGCTATTTGTAAAGATTATCACTTATATATTTCTATAGATAGTAGAAAAAAAACTTTAACTATAAAGGTTTATATTGATAGTAATAAAGAGTACTATAAACTTTTTGAAAGTAAAAAATTAGAAATAGAAGATCAAATTGATTCTAAATTAGAATGGAGAAATTTAGAGGATAATAAATCAAGTATGATTATGAAAAGTGTGGAATTTGATATATATAATGAGGAGTCATAGGGCGATTCAATAAATTACTTATTATCAGAAATTCCTAAGTATATAGATGTTTTTAAAAAATATGAGTATAGTATTTAGTTTTGTTTAAATAAAAGATTAAAATAAAATACATAAAAACCTGAGAAAGAATCTCAGGTTTTTATTTTAGGACACTCAAATTTTAGAAAAAAAGTAGGTTAGTATAATTATATTTTTTAAATTTCTTCAATTATTTCATCTTTAGAAAGTCTTGATTTTGGAAGAGCAGCATTAAAATCATCACTTGCATGATATCCTAAAGCTACAACAAAAGAAGCTGTAAATCCTTTTTCTCTAAGATTAAATTCTTCATCTAAAATTTTCATATTAACACCCTCCATAGCAACTGCATCAATGTCTAGAACTCCTAATCCTAATAAAAAAACTCCTAGATTTAAAT
>NZ_JBOFKN010000063.1:0-1584 GCF_051657365.1 Paraclostridium sp. | reverse complement strand
AGCTAGATTCATTATATTTATCTATTAATAAATCCCCTTGTAATTTTTCTATAATAACCCATCCTACATCTTCAAACATACCAAAAGTAATAACTTCTGGTACCCTAAAGCTACATTTATTTAATTTAGAAATAAATTTTATTTCATTTCTCCATCTACTATTATCCCCATAGATTTTTAATATATAATTATATTCTTTTATTAGATATACTCTATTCCGTTCTAATTCATCATTTCCCATATTAACTAAAGATACAGAATGATTGAAAATACTATTTAATAGTTTAGTAATATTAATTCTTTCTAACTTTTTAGCTCTCTGTTGATGTACCATTAATTATTTTCCTCCATTAATTTTTTATTATTTTGTGAGGGTGAAAAAATAAGTTCCAATGAGAGTAACGAATGGATCTTTTTTTTTCACCCAACTAAAAAAGAGGGAATTTTTCTTTTTCCCTCTTTTTTCTGTACTTAAATCCAATAATTAAAGCTAAATTTTTGTAATGGATTTATTATACCATTTTCCCCTGTATTTTCAAGGGTATAAACACAAGGATATACTTTTTGAAAGGGCTTAAAATCGATTTTACGAGGTCGTTTTTTTAAAGTTCCCATCCTTCTTTTTCTTTTTGTAATTTTATCTCTAAATTATTTATTTTTGGTGATTTTTCCTGGACTAAAACTTTTTTTAATCCTCCTAATGTATGTTTTAAATCTTTTTGAATTTGAATAGATTTATTTTTAACATAAGGTTTAAAATCTTTTTCTTTAGTGCCTATTTCATTTAATTTTCTTTTAGCTAAATACTGGGTATTTAAACCATCTTTATTTATTCTAATTTCTTTATCAACTATCTTTTGGGCTTGTTTAAAGCTCTTTTCTATTTGGCTAGAAACAGTTTTTAAAATCTCTGAATCCTTATATTTTTTTAATAAATTTTTTTCAGACACTTTAATGTTTTCATATTTAGTTTTTAGTGTATTAATTTCTTTAGATAAAGAGGTCCTCTTTATAAAGTTTAATTTACTTATTCCACTAAATTCTTTTTCTAGGGTAGAAATATCTTTAGATAATTTTTTACCCTCAAAGAACACTTTATTATATTCACCTTTAGTAAGTTTATTAATAGCAAATAATTCAACCGATTTAAAGCCGTTATCTAACCTTTTTGGGGCTACTAGTTTACTTAACTTGTCTTTTCCCTTCTCTAAGGTTTCAATGCCGTTATTTAGCTTTTTAATGCTTATTTCACAATTTTGAGAAAGAGCTTTAGCTTCATTTTCAAATTTTGCTTTATTTGGAACTATAGTTTTCTCTTTTTCTAGTAATGAATTTTCATAAGCCATTATACTAACTCTTTGTTTATAAAGAATTGCATTATATTTTTCATCTTGGTTATTTTTAGAATAGTACTCATAAGAACTTTTAACTTTCTCTAGCTTAATTAAATTTTCTATATAACTTTTTAAGTTAGATTCTTTTACTGGAGCTTTTCCAATAAGTGATTTGATAGCTTTTAGTTCCTCTGATGTTTTAGTTTTAATTTCTTTTTCTAATCTATCAACTTTTACTTTTTGCTTTTCT
>NZ_JBOFKN010000062.1:0-15076 GCF_051657365.1 Paraclostridium sp. | reverse complement strand
ATATTATTTGTCAATTTTCAAATATTTTTCGTATATAAGTATTTAAAACATAATTTTTCAAACACCATAATAAAATACTATCACTTTTCAAAAACTTTTTTGTAACTTTTTTTAAAAATATAAGTATCCATTTTGAATGAAAATATCAAGTGTTTTTTTTAAATTAAAATATTATATTTTTCTATATTTTTATATTAACATTTAATAATGTAATCATTATCAAGTATTAATTACATATTTTTGATGAAATTAAGTATTTTATTAAATCTTTAATATTCTATTTATAAATTCTATTTTTTCATAATTTATATCTTGAAGTATTTTATACTAGATAAAAAACTGACTAAAACCTTATAAAATGTATCTTTTTCGTCATATTTATTTAATTACTGTTTTAAAATTATTGGTGTAATATTGAATTATAGGTATGAATAAAAAACTTTAACCCACAGGAGATAAAAAATGGATTCGAAAGATTTAAGGCAAAATAAACTTAAAGAATTCTTAAAAAAGGAGATAATATTAGTAGTAGCAGCAATTCTTGCTATAATATCGTCATTTGTTTCTACTCCAAAGCTTAGCTATATCAACTGGAAAGATTTAATTTTACTTTTCAACTTGATGGTTGTTATAACTGCTCTAAAAGAGTTTAAAGTACTTGATTATATAGGAACAAGACTACTACATAGAGATAAAAGTGTAAAAAGACTCTTTACTGTAATGATACTTTTAACATTTTTCAGTTCTATGCTTATAACTGATGATGTCGCATTATTAACATTTGTACCATTAACTATAGTACTTTCAAAAAAAGCTAGATTTAATCCCGTAAAGCTTATAGTATTTCAGACTATTGCTGCTATAACAGGGTGTGCATTAACACCTATGGGCAGTTCACAAAATCTATATATCTTTACAGTATTCAATTTAACTCCAGCAGAATTTTTTGCTGTAACTATACCTATAACTATAATATCTTTTCTTTTATTACTTGGATTTATAGGTTTCCAAAAAAATAGAATATTAGATGTTGTTATCAATGAAGTTAATGTTACTCACAAAAAGTTAATACTATTATATTTCATTTTATTCCTTATAGTACTTGGTTCTGTATTTCATTTAATTAACTACAGATATGTATTTATAATTGTTGTATTAGTAACTCTCGTAATTGATAGAAAGTTATTTTTAAAAGTGGATTATTCTTTAATTTTAACATTTACAGCATTTTTCATATTTATAGGTAATGTATCATCATTACAAAGTGTAAAACACGCCATTTCAGGAATATTAACAAATGATGTTCACACTTATTTTATAGGTCTTGGAATAAGTCAATTTATAAGTAATGTTCCAGCAACATTATTACTTTCACCGTTTACTCACAATTATAGAGGATTAATTTTAGGAGTTAATAATGGTGGTTTATTCTCACTTATAGGATCTATGGCTAGTGTAATATCTTATAAATTTGCAGTATCTTCAACAGATACTACACCATTGAAATATATTACAACCTTTGCCTTATATAGCGTTATAAGTCTTGTAGTTTTAATCCCTACAGCTTATATAATTTTAAGGTTCTTCTAAATACGAACAGACTATCTATAGTTAGTTTTACTATATTTATTAAAACTTGCTATTAAAATAGTCTTTTTTTTATTAAATTTTAGTACTTATCATTTTGCTATTATTAAAATTATAATCTTATAAATAAATTAATAATTTATATTTAATAACTTAATTTAAATCCTATAAAATCGTCATTATTGTTAATTGTACATTTTATATATATTTTTTTATAATATACTAGTAAATTATTATAAATTCCTATGAGTTAAGGACGGGTATTTTCCTGTCTTTTGTTTTTACTACTATCCTAGTAAATATATTTAACATATTTAAATATATCTACTAGGATAATTTATTATTTGAAAAATAGACTATTAAAAACCTTATTGTTAATTTTACTTTTATTTATTTTTTCTCGAAATTCCTCACTAATTAACATCCAACAATTTTTACGTTTATCAGAACTGTCACATTAGTAAAAAATTCTCGTTCATTCATAAGTTTACTATATATATCTTCAATTATTCCTTCAACATGAATTTTATTTCCAATACTATAATTTATTGGCAAAACAACAAAATTACTAAACGCAACACAATATTCAGCTAAATGGACTGATTGACTTGGCGTAGAAGATGTATACACTAAATTTAATTTTAAACTTCCGGTTAAAATTAATTTATATCGAGTTAAAAGTTGTCCTTCATTAGATCTAGCAGGACTTGTCTCTATTATATAATAGTTATCTATGCCTATGCTTCCCTTTAATGAATTTATCGCCTCTACATCTGGCTTTAAATGCGGTATGGTAAGATTATTTTCTATACTAAACTGCTTAAAATTAGCAATTCCTACCTCTAATTCACTAACTTGTTTTCCTGTTGCTGGTAGTAAAATTCTTCTTAAGCTTCCATCTGGTAAGCTATAATTATATTTAACCTCTACTCCATTCTCTATTTTTCCACTATGTGAATTACTAATTATTTTTACTTTAAACTTTAAAATACTTTCTTCTCTAGGTCTTAACATCCCAATATTTATACCCTTTTCTAAATCAACTAGATTTATAATTATATTATTTAATGTAAATTGACCTTCTAAAAGTTCTAAATATTTTGGCAACATATCTCTAACAATAATATTATTAGCTACCACTTTAGTTAAATTTTTTATAACTACAGTATATTCTATTTCATCATTTAAAATAGCAAACTTTTTATTTGCTGTTTTTTCAACGAATAATTTAACTTCACTTACATTAACAGTTTCTATATTACTGACACTTATACCAGCCTGTTCTACTCCATTAGTTTCTGAATTATAAATATAATTAACTATAGCATGATTAGGAATTAGTCCTTCTTTAATTGCCTTAGCCTCAAAAGAAACTCTTACAACTTCACCTACTGATATAATACCTATGTTTATTCCAGCTAAAATATTTTCTTCTGTATTTTTAATATCATTTATTATAATTGAATTAGGTATAAATTTTAATTTTGAATGCAAAATATCTCTAATAACAACATCATGTACATCTACATTCCCAGCATTTTCAATATTAATGTTATAAACTATATTATCTTCAATAGCAACTTCATTTTTATCTGCTATTTTAGTTACTATGATATCTGGTTTTACAACAATAACACCTTTATACTGATTATTAGGATCTCTATTTTTAATACCTGCATCTTCTGCAAATATCTCTATATTAACAGGTGGTTTATTGGTTTCAGTTCTAAAAAACATTTTTGCCATAATTTTATTCTTAAATGGATTATTTAATTCTCCTATGGCTTTTACTAATATTTCTATTATTAAATCTTCTCCTTTTAATAACCCACCAATCGGAATTCCATTTTCTAAATTACCAATAACTATTGAGCCATTCACTGTTATCTTTTGAACCTCTAGTTCATTAGGAAAGAAATCTTTGATAATTATATTTTCAGCATTAAGTTCCGCTCCATTTTTTATAGTTACTGTATAAACAAATATGTCATTTAATTTTACTAATTCCTTGTCTACACTTTCATCTATAGCTACTGTAGTTTTAAATCCTAATATTTTAATAATATTTGATACAGCTTCGCTCATGTAAATCAACCCACCATTTTCAACTTGATATTTAAAATTAGCAGTTGCTGAACTCTCAAATACAATATTACTATCTAATATTTTCTCAACTTTAACATCAAAACTAATTATTACCTTTCCTCCTGGAATAATAACAGGAATTGTTATTCCTGTAACTATACTTTCACTAGCTTCTACACCATTTAACTTCAAATTCCCTACATATTCTAAACCTTCAGCAAGATTATCCTTGATAAACACATCTAAAGCTGAAATATCTCCATTATTTTCAACCTCTAATGTATATCTAATAATTTCTTCAGACATTACTCCTTCTTTATCAACAGATTTTACTATATTTATTTCGGGGATTAAATTATTTACATCTACAGTATTAGTTGTAATTTCTATCTCCCTAGCTAATTCATCGGGATCTACTATATATTCGTAATTAACAGTAGCACTATTTAATATTTCTGATGGTGCTGACTCTAATACCTTAACTTTAAATGTAACTATAATCATTTGATTAGGAACTATAGTTCCAACACTAATTCCAACTGCTGGATTTTGACTTGTAGGTAATGTATTTATCGTTGTACTACCAGTGATAAAACTAGTGCCTACTGGAACTACATCCTTTATTATAGTATTTATTATATCTACATTTCCTGTATTTTGAGCTTTTATCGTATAGGTAATTATATCTCCTGTTGTAGTAGTTACTTTATCAGCTTCCTTTGTCAATTTATCTTTTAAAATTTCTCCATGATTGATTACAGTTTTCACAATATTTGTTTCATCTAAACTAGCTAAAACATCACCATTTATATATTCATAATTAATTGTAGCTTTATTAGTTATAATATTATTACTTGGAATATTATCAACTTTAACTTTAAATGAAATACTTACTCCCGCTCCAACATCTAAAGAATTAACTAAAGAAATATTATTTAAAGGATTTCCTTCTACATCAACATTGGAAATCAATGAACCATAAACATAACTTATTTCTTCAGGTAAAATATCCATAATCTTAATATTTTCAGCTACAAATGGCCCATCATTTTTAAATTGTATTATATAAGTTAATACATCACCTATATCTGCAAAATTTTTATCTACAGTTTTTAATGAATTTTTTATCATATTATTATTACTTAAAGAATTAGTTGTCATAGCTTTATCCAAAAAATCTATTGACTTTTCATCTACTTCTATCTCCCAAGAGATTGCAACTATTTCATTAGGACTTATTTTTAATATTGTAATTCCATCTTCTATACTTGTACCAATATATTCTGCACTAGCACTCAATTCCCCATTATAACTACCTTGAGCTGGTATATCTTCCCTAAATTCAACATTATAAATAGCATTTTCGCCTATATTTTTTAATGTTGTTGTATATGTTTCAATTATTTTTTTTCCATTAAAGTCTTTATTCATAAATTTATTTATTAATATTTTAGCTTCTTCTTTTATAATGTTTATAATTGAAATATTAGATTTTTTACTATCAGAAAATCTTTTTTCTTCATTGCTTAACTTATAAAAATATTCGACTTTAGCTGTATTGTATATTTTATTTTCTTTCAAATTATTATTAGCCTTAACAGCAAATCTTATAGCCACTTTTTGACTAGGGTTTATGCTTTTTAAAATTTTTATACCTTCAATGGGATTTCCTTCTACCTCTACATTAGCAACTAAACTATTTTTTAAATATTCTATTCCATTTGTAAATTTATTCGTTATATAAATATCCTCAAGGTCTATAGTTCCAATATTGATAAACGCTATTGTATAAACTATTTCCTCACCTAGTTTAATTTCTGATTTATTTACTATATTTACAATTTGACTAATAGATGCTATTTCATGTAATTTATCTATAATACCTAATTCTTCAAATAAATCATCCTCATTTTCTTCTTCAAGAAAATTTTCATTCTTTGTAAATTCTTCATCATTTAGTAGACCTTCTTCGGTTATTTCTATCATATTTTCTATACTAACTATTTCAGATTCATATAAATCTTCGATATTTAAAATTTTATATTTCACATTTTTATCTTCCAAAAAAACATGTAAGTTTTGGTAATTATCAATATAAATACTTATATAATCTCCATAAATCAATTCATTTGTAGTTATATTATCAACGATTTTTCCTATTTTAGGATCTATTTTTTTAAGTACGCCTTCATTATTTATTGCATATATCACCTCTTCTTTATCATTATATATCCAATCAACAAAATTCAAATCATTTTCTAATAACTTTAAAAATATATTTTCTTGATTATTTTCAGTATAATCTGCTTCTCTTATTACTAAATTACAATATGTTTCTAATCCTGAATCTCTTAAATCAATTATATAATACGTCTCACTTTTATTAGATTTTATATAGAACAATCCATCTTTATCTATTGTCCCCACACTATACTCATCTATTGGTAAATTTTTTATATCTGCAATGTCTTCAATCGTACCATCTAAATTAATTTTACATACCTTATTTATATCTGTATTAACTCTTATTGCATATATACATTGATCTTTTTCACAATAAGTTGGAACTTGTACGTTAACTCCTATATCATCTTTAATTGTATTAATTGAACCAGTATTGAGATTAAACTCCTGCAAACTATTTTTCCCATATTTTGAAATTCTATAAATAACTTGATTAGACTCCAAATATTCTAGCATAACTTAAATCACTCCTTCTCAAAAAATTTTACTCTTAAAAATTGATGAATTTTTTTCTTAATTCCTATAATATTCAGTTTAAACGTATCTTGTGCCTTTATATTAGGTATTTCTAAAAATTACACGCAAAAATAAAAAACTCAAAAAATTTGAATATAGTAAATCTTATCTATAATCATAATTTTTTGAGTTTTTTATATTTTTCAAAGGAATTTTTTTAATATAATTTTAATCTGCTCCATTAATACTTTCTCTAAATGTTGTTAGCTAGTAGATAACCTTAGTCATCTCCACCTCCACCACCGCCAAATGAGAAGCCTCCACCGCCCCCATCTGAATCATCATCCGAACTAAAGTTTGGTGCATATGAACTTGATCCTGATCCTGATCCTCCATCAGTTTCACTAACAGTACTTGCGCTATGACCAGCCCCACCAGTTCCTCCAAAGAACCAAAGGAATGGAAAAATTCCACTATCATTATTAGCTTGTTGTTCTACTTGTGCACTTGGTGGTACTCCTGTAACAGCATAATCTAAATAATGCAAAACTGTAGGTGCTAAAACAACAATTGCTATAATTATAACTGTTCTTCTAAATCGGCGTTTATCATTATTATCCATATAATTACTCCTTAATTAAATTTCAATCATATTTACTGTTCTTTTCTCTAATAACTTATAAATTTAGCACATCATAGAAAAAAACATAAATAAAGCTAAAACAATTATTCCTACTAACATATACTTATACTTTAAATCTCTATCAATTCCTTTTTTTTCTTTTTTAATATCTTTTTTTGTATAAGTTTCTATTTTTTTATGAAGTGTTTTTTCATAATAATCTATATCAAATACTTCACAATCTGTTTGAGCTAAAAGTTCATTCATTCTATGAACAATTTTTTCAACTTCTATCATTGCTATAGATGGCACATTATATTTATCATCATTATAATATACTGCCATCATAGAAAGTTCATTCATCTGCTTCATACTCATATTAGCACAAGCAACTTTACAAAGATTATCTAAAAGATAGACTAATAGCTCGCTTTTAGATCCTGTTATAATATTCCCTTCGATTTCTATATATCTATCAGTAACATATCTTATATAAAATTTTTCTTCTAATCGATCTAAGCGATTATTTATTTTCCCTATAAGTTCATACATTGGTTTTAAATCTTTTAGCATTTTTTCACTTGCGCGACTTTTACTCTTCTCATTAATAACTTGTCTTTTAGTTTTATTATAATCTATTGAGCTATCTACAGGCCCGTTATTGTTTTTTTCAAACATCTACTATCACCTATCTATATGTCTTTGTTCATATACTGTATTTTTATCACTACTATCATTAACTTCTTGATCTATTAATTCATCTAATTTATAGTCAGTTTCAGCAAATAACTTATCTAATTTATCACAAATATCCCTAAGCTTTGAAATTTCTACTGTTGGAACATTATACCTTGTTTCCTCATATATTACACACATAGTTTCACTTTGCGGCAAATTATGTTCTCCTAATACATTAAGATATCGTTTAAGTTTAGGAAATTTAACCCCATGTATTTCATATCCATCTTTTAACTCATCAAAAAATAATATTCTTTCATATTTGTATCTTTTAGGATATTCATTTAAAAGTTTATAAATTTCATCATTTATATCATGATATGCATCATTCATAATAGGATCAATTCTTTCTTTTTCTTTTATAGCTTTATATTCTCTTTTTGTATACTTAGGAATCAATCCTTCTTTATACCTAAGCATTAAAACTCCTCCTCTTTATACAATTTATATTTAAAATCTTTTTTTCACTATACCATTTTTATACATATTAATGATGTCAATATTATGAAACTTTCCTTTAGTAAATGCTTTTAATTTCTTTTAATTAATAAAATCGTAAGAAACTTTTACAATTTTATCAACTCATAATATGGTACCATTTTACATATAATAGTTTTACGTCCAAATATAAGTTAAGAGGTTGCCCAATGTTTAAAAGAAAAAAGAAAAAAAATACTATTTCACCTGACTTGACATCTCTCACAGAAGAAATCAAAAAGAATTTAATTACAGAAATAAATTCAGATTTTATAAAAACCTTAGAAAATAAAATTAAAAAAAATCTGATATTAGAATTTAAAAAACTTAATTCTGATATTATAAATGAATTGACAAATCAATTAAAATCTGAAATTGAAAAGGAATTAAAAGAAAAACTTATGAACGAACTTTTATTAGAAATAAAACTTTATGATAGTAGAAAAGAAAGACTAGAAAGAAGACTTTCTCCTAATAAAAATAATATTATTGCACCAGAAAATAAAATATCTCCTAAAGAAAATAACTTATCAAATAATATTATTAATGTTGAAGAACTACGAACTACTGATGAAGAGTTAATCAAAAGCTTTCTTTCTAAAACATCTATTGACAAAAACTTTCAAACTATATCTGATGAAATTACCAACAAAATTCCGTCTAAAAATACCAACAGTTTAAATATATCAAATAAAAAACACTATACTTTAACACAAAATTTAACAGAAAGTGATACTGCAAATACTTCTGACATTGACCTTACTCTCGATAATACAGAATTAGATTTTAACACTTATACAAACGAAAATTTTAATGATGATTTTTTTGAAATTGATGATTTAGCTATAACTTATTTCAACGATGCTGATTTAAAAGAAAGATTTAAAACTTTTTCAAAAGAACAAAAAAAAGCTTTAAAAAAAGCAAGTAAAGATTTAAAAGAATTAAGCTTAAGTAGCTTAAAGCTTACTAAAGATGAATTTTATAAACTTAAAGAGAAAGAAGTTTATAATAAATGTATAGAAAAATTCAAAAGTTTAAAAAAATAAAAGAAAGAGCTATCTCGAAATGTGTGAAGTTTCAAAATAGCTCTCTCCTTTCACTCTAAAGTGATGGATAATTATTTATAATATGTGCTAAAATCTGTGTGATTTTAAAATTTAAATATGTCATTCCTAATTTTTAGTATCTAATAATATAATTACCTTTTTTCTACTTCCTATTCATCTTAACTGATGATTTAGTCAACAATTATGCTACTAACATTCTAATTACTAATATTACTAACATATGGCGAAAAATAATCTAATTATATTATTTCTTACTTTGAATTTTCGTAAGAATTTGTTTTGTTTTTGTTTATGGTTATATAATAACATCTGTTAATAAAAAATTCACCCTTATTACATTATCTATTTATTAATTATATAAGCTTTACAGGTAAAATTTTATTATTAAATCTATATTTTAATTGAATTTTTATTCGATTTAATAATATAACAATAGATTTTTTATATATTTATAAGTTTTTTTATATTAAAATATTTTATTTTTTGTTAATATTTATATTCAATTATATACGTTTTCTATTTCTTTCAAATTTGGTATTGAAGGTTGTGCACCTTCTTTTTGTACTGCTATACTAGACGCTTTATGTGCAAATCTTATAGCTTCTTTTAATGTATCAAATGTTAATTCTTCTTGTTTGATTCTAGTACTTAATACGCCAATAAAAGTATCTCCTGCTGCTGTAGTATCAACAGCTTTAACCTTATATCCAGCAATTATTTCTCCCCTTTTTTTTGAAATAAGTGCTGCTCCATTTTCTCCTAGTGTTATAATAACAAATTTTACTCCTCTATTAAGAAATACATTTGCAGCTTGCTTTGCACTTTCTAAGTCAACTACTTTTATATTGGTTAAAACTTCTATTTCAGTTTCATTAGGAACCAATATATCTGTATATTTTAATAATTTATCTGAAATATTTTTTGCTGGTGCTGGATTTAAAATTGTAATTTTATTATTCATTTTTTTCATTAATTTAAAGGTATATTCTATAATTTCCATAGAAACTTCAAATTGAGCTATTAAAATATTTGATTCTTTTAATAGCTCTATTGCCTCATCAATTTGAGATTTTTTAATATTCATATTAGCTCCAGAAACTACTATTATAGAGTTATCACTTTTACTATTTACTGTTATAATAGCTATCCCTGTGCTACTCTCCAAACTCTCATAAATGAATCTATTATCAATCCTATCTTTTCCAACTAATTCTTTTAATAATTTTCCATTTTCATCATTTCCTACCTTCCCTATCATAGAAACTATAGCATTAGCTCTTGCTGCTGCTATCGCCTGATTGGCACCTTTCCCTCCAGGTATTTGTTTCAATTTTTTTGCTAAAATAGTCTCTCCTATGCTAGGCATTTTAGGAACATTTATTACTAAATCCATATTTATACTTCCAAGTATACATATTTTATTCATTATATCACCTTTATTTTTATATAAATTTTCAACTTATATCTAATATTCCTATTCTTTAAAAATAGGAATATTAGAAACTTATTTCTATCCATAAAATCAAATTTTACTTAAATTAAATCTATATTTATTCTTTTATCTTTAATTTTCTCAACTAAAAATTCTATTTTTTCCTTTATAATTTTTGCAGTTTTAATAAATTCTTCATCATTCTTTCCAGTAGGATCATCTAACCCAAAATCTTCTACATATTTTGCTGAAACTACTGGACACACTACATTGCAACCCATTTTAATTATTATATCTACTTTAGGAATATCACTTAAAAGTTTTGATTTTTGACATTTATTCATGTCTATATCATATAAATCTTTAATTATTCTTACAGCATCTTGATTTATTTGTGGTTTAAGTTCTGTCCCAGCTGAATAAGCATCAAATATGTCTGAAAAAAATTTTTTACTTATTGCCTCTGCCATTTGAGATCTACATGAATTATGTACACAAACAAATGCTATTTTAATTTTATCCATTTCATTTTCCTCCTATATACTATTCTTACTGACATATAGTTTTAATAACGTAAACTACTATTAAAGTAAGACTCTTTCTTAATATTTAGTATATATTATTTTTACTATAAATTCTCATTATTATTATGATATTATTATTTAGATATCAATTTTTAACTAAAACTTTATGGAGGTGACCTAATGGGGTATTTCATTGCACTTTTAACTACTATATCACTATGTATTCTATTACTTGTAAAAACACTCAATGTAAATTCAAATATAAAAAAAAGATTCTTAAAATTTAATTTAAACATATTAGCTGGATACATAGGTATCTTTAAAAATCGACTTATATTAAAGACTATTGTATATATTCTTCTTGTATTTTCAGCAGCAACACTTATATACACATCACTTACTACAGCTATTTATACATATTTATCAAAAACTGCTAACAACGCTTATATACTAAAATTTTTAACTATTGTAGTAACTGCTATTATTATCTATTACATCATAGGATATGTACTTAGCCTATTTCTTAAAATAAATACTTTCATACGTGCTACTGACGATAAAGATTTTCAAATAGATTTATTAGCAAGTTTTTTTGTAATAAGTATTTTTCTATTTATACTTATAATATTTCCACACGAATTTAAAAAAATTTATGGATTATCATTATTCTGTCTTGGCATTACATATCTTTTAACCTTACGCTCTTTGCTTAGACTAATGATTAATCCTATTAATATAAAAAATAAAAATCAAGATAGTGTCAGTTTTAAAAGAATTTTAGCAGCAGCATTAATTATTTTATTTATGATAATTATAAATCTTTTTCTTTGCGTATGCACAGCTTACAATGTAAACATAAATGCATACACTAATGTAAATGGATATTTCAGCCTATTTTATTATACTATAATAAGCTTTTCTACTATAGGATATGGATATATTGCTCCTGTAAGCACACTTGCTCGTGCAATAGCTATAGTAATAGCATTAACTAGTATTATAAGTCTTACTGTTTTTATAGGTAGCATTCTTTCATATAAAGATAAATTTAATTAATTTTTAATTTCTAAAATCATAAAAAATACCAATAGCATTTTATGCTATTGGCATTTTTATTTTAAAGCTTATCATAAATATCTTTTATTAAAGATTTATTTTCAAAGTCAAAGATAAATCCATCTATAAATATATATCCCGTTTCATAAATATCAAAAGTTCTCATAATTCCATTCTTCAAAGTTATTTGTATACCTTTAACATTTTTATTTTTAATATAAAAATCTTTCATTAATTCATTATCTTCATTAATGTTTTTAGCATTTCTCAATTCTATCAATAATTTTTCAATATATACATTATTAGTATTTATATTTTCTCCCCCACCTAAAATTGAATTAATATTTTTTATATTTCCTTCAATTTTAAAAATATCAAGTAAATCTGAACCATGTTTTATAATTTTACCATCATAAGTTTGATATATGTGTATAGACTTTTCACCAGCTACAATATTTATTCCCATAAGAATGCTATCATCATATCCTATTACTTTATAAATTTCTTGCCCTTCTATAAAACTACTTAATTCTTCTTTTTCATTTCCTATTTTTGTAACGCCTAATTTTTCTCCTTTTATTTCATCGATATTTTCTATATTCACATTATTTGCAACAAAATTATAAACTTTCCCATTATAATGTAAAAATTCAGCCATTGATGTTGAACCAATTTCCATTCGATTACCTTCAGAAGTTAAATCTTCTACCTGTTCATTTCCAGCTATTTCTCTATCTAATTCACCATTAGTATTGTTCATAAAAAAAGATCCACCTATAATTAAAGTTGTAACTGCGGCTAATGAAATTATTACTTTTAATTTTTTATTATTTTTCACCATAATATTATCATCCTTCTTTAAATTATTTTTTAAAGCCCCTTTAAAAGAATCATCCAAGTTAATTTTTTCATTATCTTTCTTGTATTTATCAGAAAACATCAAGTTCTACCCCTTTCATTTCCTTCTTTAAAAGTTCTCTCCCTCTAGATAATTGTGACCTAACTGTATTTTCATTTAACTCCAAAAGTTTTGCTATTTCTGAAGTCTTTAAATCTTCATAATAAAACAAATGAATTACTGTTCTATATTTTGTTGGAAGCTTAAACACATATTTATAAACTTCACTCTCTTCTTTTATATAGGTCACTAAATTATCCTGCAATCGTGTTGTTTTTCTAAACCAAGCTGTAGTTAATAAATTTTTACTAGTATTTATGGTAATCCTAAGTATTAAAGATTTTAAATGTTCTTCACTCTCAAAATTTTTATTAAGCAGCATAACTTTCATAAATACTTCTTGAACTATATCCTGTGCATCATATATATTTTTAGTCCTAGAGAAAGCTAACTTATATACTGTATTAGAATATTTATCTATAATATCATCTATAGATAAGCTTCTAGATTTTAATGTTAACATTGTCCCCCTCCTTCACTATTAATACAAATTAGTAGTTGTTTTTGTTGCAATAAAACAAAATTATTTTTAGTATATAAAAAATAATTTTCTATATATTATGTAATCTTTTAGTAACTTTTTTTTAATTGGCATTCTGTATCATAGAATAGTATTACATATATTACGAATTTAAAATACATGGAGGTATATACATTGTATACAATTATAATTGATTGGATTGGTTATTTAGCATCAATCTTTGTAGTAATTTCACTACTAATGACATCAATGGGAAAATTAAGAGTTGTTAACTCTATAGGATGCTTATTATTTGTTATTTATGGCTTAATAGTTAAAGCTTATCCTGTAGCATTGTCTAACTTTGTAATAATTTTAATAAACCTTTATAATTTAAATAAACTTAGAAAAGGTAAATAATTTTATTACATATAAAGTGACATCATGTTGCCATTATATTAATTCATATTATTAATAGATACATAATTTAAGAGCTTGTCTATAGATTATTTAGAATCTATAGACAAGCTCTTACTTACTAAACTTTCACTCTAAAAAATATCAATAATCATCTTTTCCGTTAATAGTTTGTACCTCTTCAACCCCACTAAATTTTCCATCTAAAATTTTAATAAAATACTTATCCTCTTCTAACAAATTTACCTCTGTATTTTTAAATTCATTTAAATTTTCATCATATAACTTTATTACACAACTCGTTACATATCTTTGTTTATTTTCTCCATACATTATAGTGAATGCTTTTCCTTTAGTTTCAACTACTGAAAATTCAATATTATTTTTGCTATTTCCTTGTTCACTAGCTTCATTACATTCATAATAAACTCCACCCAGTTTTTTCTCATATACATTTAGATATTTATAATCTTCATTTTCCTTATTCACACTTAAAACTATTTTATAATCAATTCCTTGAAAATTATATTCAAACAAATTTTTTACAACTATTTTTTCATTCCAGTATTTTTCTAAACCCCCATTTAAATTTGGTGATACACTTATATTTTTACTACTAAAAAAACCTAATACTAAAACTATGCCCATAGATACGCTTATTACCCCTACTTTTCTACCTTTCATTTATATCACCTACTATTAATTTGTCTATAGTGTTTTTTAATATCTATCTTTTTTATATAAAATGCGATATATAAACCACATATAAATTAATATATATTTTATTATCGAACTAAAATATTTTTAATTTCTATAATAGTGCGTTTTTACTTGAATAATTTTACAGTTATATACGTGGTCACTTATGCAACATTTAAGAGTTTAAAAATTTTTGATAACGAAAGACCGCTTTTAACTGCATTAACAATAAGCTTTATTTTTTCTTTATC
>NZ_JBOFKN010000061.1:0-1575 GCF_051657365.1 Paraclostridium sp. | reverse complement strand
ACATGTTCTAAATTTAAGTCATCAAACTTATTTTTATCAACTTCATAAATATTATTTGATTCCTTAAGTTTTATATTTAATTTATCTATGTTGCTTTTATTAGACAGATGCTTTTCTTCTATTTTACTTATCTCATCTTTTAATGAACTTGTTTTAGTTAACGTATACTCTAAGTTTTCACCTAAACTCTTATTTTCATTGTGCAACTTTGATAAGTTGTTTTCTAAATTTATCATTTCATCATTTAAACTTTTCATACTAGTGTTTATAAAAATTAGATTTTTGTCATTTTCACTCAATTCTAATTTTATACTTTCTAGTTTTTCTACTTCTAAGTTAATATTATCCTGTACTCTAAGTCTACTTTGCTCTAATGATTTCAACGATGCTGTTTCTGATATTAACTTTTCTTGGAACTCTTCTATAATTCTCTTTCTTGAAAGTATATTGCCATTAGTCCTTATAGTTCCTCCAGTTAAAGATCCTCCTGGATTAAGTATTTCTCCATCTAGTGTTACAACTTTGTATCTATGATTAGTTTCTCTAGCAAATTTTATTGCTTCATCCATATTATTTATAACTATAGTTCTTCCTAATACATTTTCTACTATATTTTTATACTTTTCTTCAAACTTAACTAAGTCACTTGCTACTGCAATATAATTAGTTGAGCTTTTTATCATTTTCTCATCTATTTTATTTGATTTAATTATATTTAAAGGTAAAAATGTAACTCTACCTAAATTATTTTTCTTTAAATAATTAATAGCAGCTTTTGCACTTATTTCATCCTTAGTTATTATATTTTGCATATAACTTCCAAGAGATGCTTCTAATGCTTTTTCATATTCTTTAGAAGATGATATAACTTGTCCTAGAGCTCCATATATACCTTCTAAATTTTTATTTTTCAGTACCTCTTTTACGCCTTTATTAAATCCTTCGTAGTGCTTTTCCATATCTATATATATATTTAATTTTGAATTATATTCATTTAATTTAAGTTTTGATCCTTGAATATTATTATCTAAATTTTTATATTCTTCTTTTAGCGAATTTATACTACTGCTAAGTTCAGAGTAATCTTTTCTTAGTTTTTCTATTAATTTTAATTTTTCTTCTTTATCTAAGTTATAGTTTCTTATTTCACCTTTTTTGTTTGAAATATTTGTTTCTATAATTTTTATATCTAGGTTTATATTCTCAGTTCTTTTCTCAATATTTTCTATATTCGCATTTAAAGTTGATAGCTTATTAGCACTATTTTGTTTCATATCTAATAAATTTATAATTTCATCTTTTAAGTTCTCAACTTCTTGTGCTAATTCACTTATATTTGATTTCTTATTTTTATTATTTAATTGAACTTCATCTATTTCAGATTTTATATTGTTTAAATTTACAAATGCATTTTCTTTATTTTTTTCTAAACTTAAAAGCTCTGCTTCATTATTACCTAACTTTTCATTTATGTTAGTAATTTCAATTATATGTCTTTTGATATCACTCTCACAATTTATTATTTTTTCATTAAGAACACTAAGTTCAGAGTACTTTTTATTTATTACACCTTTA
>NZ_JBOFKN010000060.1:0-10278 GCF_051657365.1 Paraclostridium sp. | reverse complement strand
AACATGAAATAACTTAATAAAAAATCTATTTTTAAATTTTTATGTTCTACATCATGTATGAAGTTTTGTATTTTCAAACTTAAATATAACATATATCCAATTGAATAATGTACTATTGTAAAACAAGTTAAAATAATAAATATTTTTAAACACCATTCAATATTGCTTGATAATAAAGTAATTTTTAAATGATTGACAATACTTGTATATATTGCAGCAAAACTAGAAATTTCAGCAAAAACTATTAAAGATCCTTGAATTAATCTTGTTAATATATTTTTTTCTTTAAATAAATCTATATACGTTTTATTTATTTCTTTTATAGTAGATTTAATGGTCTTTTTTAAGTATTTATCAATTCGTCTATTTCTAATTATCAACACACTTAAGGTTAATGTAGTAACTATTATCATTGTAAACCTACCCATTTTTCATCCCCCTTATTAATTATTCTTCTTATTAATTTTTACTTATTTTATATATAAAGTCAAACTAAATTCTAACTGATTTATTTAAATTTTTATTTAACAAAAAAATCGATTAATAAGCTTTTTGCTTACTAATCGATTTTTTTAATTTTGAACTTTTAGGAATTTTACTCTTCTTCTATTATTCCATATCCTAGTCCATGTCTTTTATATACAGTGTTTATTTTATCAGTTTCTGAATTTCTAAACATATAGAAGTCATGTCCTAATAATTCCATTTGAAGTATAGCTTCTTCGCTACTCATAGGTTTTATTGAGAATTTTTTAATTCTTTCTATATGTATATCCTTTTCTTCTATTACATCATCAAAATTATAATCCTCTATATTTTCAAATCTTATACTTTGATGACTATTTTTTCTATTTTTAGCTCTAGTTTTATATTTTCTAAGTTGTTTGTATAGTTTATCATAAACTATATCTATAGCTGAGTATAAATCTCTTTGACTATCTTCAGCTCTAATTATTGGCCCCTTTATAGGTGCTACAGTTACTTCAACTGTTTGTTCTTCTTTTTTAGCACTTATTGTTACTTTTACATCTGTATCTACGTTAAGGTACTGTTGTAACTTCTCCATCTTACTTTCTATTTTAGATTTTATACTCTCTGTTGGATTTATATTTTTACCGATTACTCTTACGTTCATAAGTAAGTACCCCCTTGTATAAAACATTTGTCAAATACTTGCTTGTGTTAGCTTTATATTTAACTTACATTCATTGTAGTTCAAATTACATGTATTTTCCATTCTATTTTTTATATTTTTTTCGTGGTATAATAGTAATTGTGGGGTGTTTTTTAGGAAATATAAAAAAATGGGTATCTCAAAATATAGGTCGCTCATGGTAAATATATAAATTTTTATCCATAAAATTCGCTACGCTCATATCTCAATCGCTCAAAAGCTGAATATATGCTTTCAAATTTCACTAAAACTTATATACTTACCATTCGCTATCTATTTTGAGACAGCCCATTTTTTATGTTTTCATTTAATTATTTATATAGTAGCAGCTATTTCGTCTACTGCTGATTCATCATACTTAGCTAACCATATTTGTCTTTCTAATTTTAACTTAGAAGCTATTTTAGCATATTCTTCTTTAGTGTAGTAGTTTCTTGGGTTATATTTATTTATATCAATTCCATTAACATCTTCAGGTATCATGTATCCCCATTCTTTATCTTCTACCCATTTTATATTATCTCTTGCTATCTCTTTCATTATTGTAGTCGATACTTTTATAGTTAATTTTTCACCATTAGAGTTTTCTTTTGCCCCTACACTTCCTGTATTTAGTATGAAACATTCCATATCCGGATTATTTTTAAGTATTTCTTTAAGCTTCACACCTTCTGCTATTTCAGGTCCCATTATAAATGGATTAGTTCCAACACATCTTTTAGATTGACCCGCTTTAGTTGGATCACCTGCTGAAGTTTCTATAGACTCACCTAACATAAATGCATCTAATGCTTGTTCTGGATTTAATTTAACTACAGGTGGCACTATATCATTTCTTCTAGTTATAAATATTATTTTATTTGCTTTTTGTAAATCTACAGTATCATCAGTTGTATCTATCTCATCTCTTAAGATAACTCCTCTACCGTTTGATGTAAGCGTTGTATCATAAAAATCAACATTCCCGTTTTCATCTACTTTTATATTTTCTAAAGCTGCATTTTCGCTTGTTGCTGCTTTGTATAAAACACCTTGTTGCTCTGGGTTTAACCCTTCTGTTTTTATATAGAATCCATTTTCAGTACCTACACAATATCCATTTTCATCCATAAAAACAACATCATCTTGTCTTACTATAGCTTTTTCTTCTCCAGTTAACTCATGATCATGTATTGTTAATGTAGTTTTACCAGTTCCACTAAGTCCAAACATTATAAACCCTACATCTTTTAAATTATCATTTTTATCATAAACTCTAAGTAATTTACTTCCAGCATGGAATCCTAATCCGCCTGCTTTTTTTACTTTATACATTGCCATTCTTAAAAAAGATTTTTTAGATTCTCCAAAATAATCACTTCCTAATATAAAAGTAACTCCACTTTCTGGATAAGCAAACATTATTCGCTCTGGCCACTCTGGTATATATATACTTACTAAATCTGGATTTTCTTTATCTGTTGGATTAAATAATGTATTGTTCCACATATGAGCTATTCTTGCATATTTCTTTGATATATATAATCTACAGTTAAATGAAAACTTATCATTCATTCCCATTTTTCTATCTACTCTTATCATTTCTTTATCTTTTATATATTCAAAAACTTTAGCTGCTATTTTATCAGCTTTAGCTTTGCTTATTTCTTGTTGATCTACCCCTGTTTCTATTTCATCAACTATATATGTGTTTTTAGCACTTCTATTTTTAACTTCACTTATATAGCTAGCACTTTTAAATTCAGTAGTCGTTTCCATGTCGTTAGCTAAATTTCTTAGCTCTTCTCTATTAGGATTAGAGATAACGCTTCCAAATAATCCATCATTTATATTGTTTATGTTAAACATATTCACCCTCCAAAGTTCAATTAGTGTATCCTTTTTACATTATTAGTATATCAGATTAAAGTAAAAAGTCTACTCTTTTTTGTAATTTTTATTAATTTTAATTTTTCATTTTATTTTTTAAAGTTTATGTCAATAAAAAAGCAGAGCCTTATTATAGACTCTACTTTTTATTTAACCACTTTTCGACAAATTGTGCAATTTTTTATATTCTTAAACTAAGTAACAACATATATACAGTTAATCCAAGTCCAATACATCCAACTATAAATAATATTCTAACTAAAGTTTTAGATTCCATTGAATTCCCCTTAATTCATTATCTGTTTTATAACCTCCTTTGGTATTACAAATTCTACTAATCCCATATACCCAGGAGCTACTTCATATTTATCAAAACAAATAACAAATTCACCTTTTTCATTTATATAAAATCCTTGATCTTTTTTTATAGTATTAAAGTTCATTTCTTCATTTTCTTCATCAATCCAATAAACTTTATCTTTATCAGATTTCACTTTCTGTTTCATTTGTTCTTTTATATTTTCACTTATTAATTTTACATAATCACCGTTTTTAAACATTCCTTCTAACGTTAATATAGTCTGATTATGCTTATCTATATTATAAAACTTTCTTGTAGTATTTGATGACCCTTGAGCTTCATAGTTATATATAACCAGTGATAATATATCTTTATTGTCAGTAATAACTTCATACCATGACTGTGCTGCCTTGTGTCCACTTGTATTCGCTTCTTTTAATCCTTTTACTTCTTCTAGATACTGATTGTATAAGTTCTTACCTTCTGATTCAAACTCTTTATTTAATTTGTACTCTAATTTTTTATTGTCTAATCCTTCTATTTTAGGTACTTTTATTGATGCTTCGTACCCCTCATCTTTTATTTCATAATTAGAAAAATTCATTATTTTTATTACATTTCCAATTACGGGTATTTTTTCTAAAGTTTCTGCAAATACTGGGTTTATATTTACAGTTCCTATAACTACACATAAAAATGCAGCCGCAACTAACCATTTAATTTGTTTTTTATTATTACTTTTTTTATTTATAGCATCATTAACTACATCATTTAATTTATCTGGAATTTTCGTATCATCATAGTCTTTTCTTAGTTTATCTATTTTATATTTTTCATTCATAAATAGCTCTCCTTAATAATCTTCTGTCTTTATTTTTATCTTAAGTCTTCTTAATCCTTTATAAAGTCTAGTTTTTACAGTATTAGTATTTTCTGATAAAACATTAGCAATATCTTCTATTTTCATATCCTCAAAATATCTTAAAACAATTATACTTTTATATTCTTGAGGTAGTCTATCTAGTGCTCGTTTTAAATCTATATCAGAATACACATCCTCAACTTTATATTCATTTATAACTTCTTCTTCAGTTATACTTACATATTTATTATTTTTTCTTATATAATCTATAGCGCTATTTATTAAAATTTTATAAAACCATGGTTTAACAACTTCGATATCTTTAAGTGAATCTATTTTAGAAAGTGCTTTGCATATAGCATCATGTACTATATCTAATGCATCATCTTCATTCTTTACATAGCTATATGCTATCTTATAAAAGTTTTTCTGATTATTTACTATATAGTCTTTAACTTTACGTTCTTTTAGTTTTTTATTTGAGCTCAATAATTTCATTTGTGTGTGTATACTCCTTTCGTCTACATATATATAGACGATTTATCTATAGTAAAAAGTTTTAATTTTTTATTTTTTATTTATACTAATTAATAGGGGGTATCGTAAATCACGATACCCCCTATTAATTAGTATTTTATATTTTTTTAAATTATATGTCACTATTTGAAATTTGTCTTGGCCATGAAAGTAAATCTTTTTTAGCTATTTTTAGCCATTTTTCATTTGGGAAATATAAATCACAGAAATAATTATGATAATTTGCTGTCCAAACATATTTATCCCAAACAACTATGTTTGTTTTATATTTATTTAATAATTCCTCAAGTTTCTTTTTATGTCTAAATAGTAATTCATGTTGAACTCTTTCAAATTCATAGTCATTATTACATTCAGTGTAATACTTAAATATAGTGTTTAAATAATTTATAAACCACTGTCCATCACTATCTATAAGTATCTTGTTCTTTTGTGGTGCTACATCATAATAATTTATATGTTTTTGTAACATACTTACAGTTTTTTCATCTAATACAATTCTTGGATAACAAGCTATCTTACTCTCTGTATTATGTGCATCTAAAAGTGCTGGTCCAAATACTATATCTTCATTTATATAGAAATCGCCTACACTTACACCCCCTCTAACAAATAACCCTTCTAAAGATAAATTAAATTGATACTCCGCTACATTTTCTAGTATTTCATCTAATTCTTTTTCTCCATCATCTTTTATAGGATATGCAACAACCATATTATCAGTAAAAATTTTTATTTTTCCCTTACTATATTTATTAGGTGTTATACATTGCTTATTTTTATTTATTAAATAATTAATCTCTTTAAGCAATTTGTCTCCATACCCTTCTCTACACGAGTCTACTATCATTTGAGAAAACCCTAGTATATCTATTGCACATACCATAGAGTTAACTAACCCTGGATTATCTTTGTTATATATTTTTGCGTTCATTTACAACCACCCTTGAAATATAATTCTATTTTTGTATTTTTATTGTACAATATTTTCAAGTATTGTAAAACTTATTTTTTAAATAAAATATTATTTCTTTATTTTCTATAGTATACAATAATTTCAACTTATAACTAGGCTATTTTTCTAAATAAATTAACACCTTTAGTTTTTATAAACTTATATAAAAACAAATCTAGTATAAATGTTACTACTGTTGCAAATATTATCAACATATTAAATTCTATGTCTATAAAATAGTAAATTGCTGCATAAATTCCTAAATGTATAAAATTAGAAAATATAGAAACCGTAGAACTAAAACTTCTTTTTACAACTTCTGCCTCACTTATATAATTAACTTTTGGATACATTAAGTTTATAACCAATCCATATAATGCAGTAAATAATGAACTAGCTATTATTAACATTGTCATTATAATTATATATTCTATTTTAAAATCTAATTTTATAGCCATTATAAAAAAACTTATCAAAGATACCGGAAGAACTATAAGTAAATTCAATTCTATTTTAGCTTTAAAAATTTCAATTTCATTTATTGGTAAACTTTTTAATATCCATAAATTTTTTCCTTCTAATGATATAGAACTGTTAGTTGTACAACTCATCAATATGCAAAAAATTATTACCATACATATTTGTATATTAATCATATTTGTATATAAAGATATATTTATTATATTAGCTACTTTATCTGCTCCTAAAATAAATATTCCTATAGCCAAAACTAGTAATAAAATCATTCCAAAAGAAGTATTTAAAACATATATATATGATGATATATATCTTTTGATTTCTTTATTCAATAATGCGGTTGTAGGCTTAGAACTTTTTAAAGACTTTACTTTATAGTTAATGGTTTTATAACTTTCATTCATTTTAGAATTTATTTTTTTAAATCCTTTAGAAAATATAGCTATGAAAATTATAAATGGTATAATTGATAAACTTAAAAATATTAAAACTGATAACATATTATTATTTTTAAGAGCATCTACAAAATAATAAGTAGGTGGATAAACCTTTTGTGCAATCTCCATTATAGATGCACTATTTTTTACTATAGTTTGCACAAAATCATCTATATTATAAGATAGCACCATAATCCCTAATGTTACTATCATACTTCCTATTATTAACATTCCATTTTTATATTTACTCTTTGATGATATAGTGCCTATAAAATAAGTTATTATAGATACTATTATTATTGGTAGTAATGGTGTAACTATAAACATTATAAATAAATTAATTAAATAGATTGTAGAAGCATCACTTTTTATAAAATATGCAAGAGACGGTATTATGATAATAATAGCTGAATATAAGTAATTAGATAATATCAAAGAAATTAACTTACTAGCAAATATATCAGAGTCTTTTATAGGTAAACTCGATAGTATTTCATAATCCTTAGCTTGATATAAATATGCAGGTGCTTTATACAAAGAGTTAATTAAATTAAAAATCGTAACCCCTATAATACTAATAACTAATACTACCTCCATTTGATTTACTCGCTTTAAAACATCAGTTAAATCCATCATCAAGTAAAACATGGAAGTTATTAAAATAATCATAGAAAAAAATATTAATGCACCTATTGATATTTTTCTAAACTTATCTTTCTTATCACTGCTTTTCAACTTATTTATTCCTGTTATATTTAATATATCTATTTTTAGTAAAAGACCTAAATTACTCATTATCAATCAACTCCATAAATATATTTTCAAGAGATTTTTCACCTTTAACTTTCTCAATTGTTCCAGATATTATAATTTTACCATCTTTAATTATTGCTACTTTGTCACATATTTTTTCTGCAACTTCAAGTACATGTGTTGAAAATAATATGCATCCTCCTTGATTACAAAACTCTTTCATGATTTCTTTAAGTGTATAAGAAGCTTTTGGATCAAGCCCTACAAAAGGTTCATCAAGTACTAACACCTTAGGACTATGTATAAGTCCTGATATAATAGCTAATTTTTGCTTCATTCCATGTGAATAAGCACCTATAACTGAACCTAATACATTTTCTATCTGGAATTTTATCGCATAATCTTTTATAAGTTTTTCCCTTTTCTCTTTATCCACTTTAAATATATCTGCAATAAAGTTTAAATATTGTATACCTGTAAGAGATTCATATAAATCTGGGTTATCTGGTATATATGCAATTTGTTTTTTATACTCTATCGGATTTGATTTTACTGATTTTGAATTTATAGTTATATCCCCTTCTTCAAAATCATGTATTCCTACTGCAGCTTTTAAAGTAGTTGTCTTACCTGCACCATTATGACCTATAAACCCAAATATTTCACCTTTATTAATTTCAATTGATATGTTTTCTATAGCTTTTTTATTGTTGTATGATTTTGATACATTTTTTATATATAACATATATATTCCCTCCCCTAAATACTATCTGTTATATATAATATATAACAGATAGTATTTAGGTGCAATATATTTTCTATATTTTCATTATTATTTCAAATACAAAAAAGGAGAGCATACGCTCTCCTTTTAAAAAATCTATCCTACAGCTTTTTCAGCTTTAGTAACTTTTTTAACATGTTTTTTTTCATAAACAGTAAATAATATAAATCCTGTTAATGCAAATGCTGTTGGTCCACCTATCATAGTTAAAGTATCTTTTAATCCTGCTGGTGAAGATAATACTGGTTCTATTATAGTAAATACATTTGCAAATCCTACTATTGCAGTTACTATAACAGCCGCTGCCATAGCTGCACCTTTAGTCTTGTAAACTACATATGATTTTTCTATTTCCCCATTTAATTGCTTTTTCTTAAATGCAGGGAATGCTGCTGATAAGAACATATAAGTTATTGTCATTGCAACATTAGTCATTAAAGTTAATATAGTGAAGAACTCATCTGCGTTCTTTCCACCAAATGATACTATTAATATCATACCAATAACTATTACAGCTTGTACTTTCATAGCGTTTACAGGCATTCCATCTTTTAACTCCCCTAATTTACCAGGCCATAATTCTTTTGGTGCACCTTGTATTAAAGTCTTAAGAGGTGAGTAAGTTAATGTAAAGAATGCTCCTGTTAATGATAAGAACATTGAAAGACCAACAAATCTAGCAGTCCATGCTCCCATAGCTAAAGCTACAGTCTCAGATAATCCAAAGCCTAATCCGACTTTGTATCCTAAGTTATTCATTAATATGTAAGTTGCATTTGCCATATTAACATTTTCTCCACCTAATACTTGATTCCAGTTAGTAAACATACCACAAGCAAATATACCTAATGCATATCCTACTGATATAACTACTGCTGATATAGCAAGTCCCTTAGGGAAAGTCTTTTCAGCGTTTTTAGTTTGGTCAACTAATCCACCTAAAACCTCAAGTCCTCCAAATGCAAATACTGCAAATGTTAAGAATGATAAAATAGATAATCCACTTTGATAGTTAGGACTTGGTGATTGTGTAAATGATTGAGCTATATTAGTTATAGGCTCTGCTAACTCTCCAGTTAATGCAACAACTAACATTCCTCCACCTAATAAAACTATATTAAGTAATGCAACCGCTGTTCCACCTATTGAAGTTATCTTACTGATCTTATCAACACCTTTAGTTGATACGAATGTAACTAACGCTATCCATACTATCCCTAGTACTCCTAGTGTTTGAACTGAACTTAATCCAAATAACGACCATGTTCCAGTCATATCTGTTCCGAATATAGCGTTTGATAATGGTATCCATAAACTTGAAGATACACTTACCATCCATATTATATAAGAAGCATACCACATGAATGTTCCTATAAAAGCATACTTAGCGCCTATAGATTTTTCCATCCATGAATACATACCTCCACTTTCTTTCTTAAATGCAGACCCATACTCTGCCATCATAAATGCATAAGGTATAAAGAATAATACCGCACTTAATATGTACCATGGTATTGCTGAATATCCCATTAAATAGAACGCTCTTGGCATGTTAGAGAATCCAAATACTGATGTAAATATCATAAGTATTAATGGCATCAATGTAAGTTTTTTAGCATTACTGCTTGGTTGTGACATGTTAATCCCCCTTAAATATGTATGATTTCTTTAATGATAAACTAATAAATTTTGTTATTAATTTGTCATCCCCTTTTCATTTCAAAGAATATCATTATTATTTTTAATTTTCAATATCATTTGTTTTTTATTAAATATTGGCACTTTTCTAATTTTTTTAAATAATTTAACAATTGGAAATTTTATTATCTCTACATTTAAATCGCATTTTTCTACATTTTAAGCTATTTACATTCATTTTAATTGTTCTTGATCTTTTTTAATGCTTTTTTCTACATTTATATAACTTTTACTTTGTATAAATATGTAGACTTTAAAAACTTTAGTTACCATTTTTAAGTTTTCATTTTCATTTTATATTTTATTTGTCACATTTTAAGTTTTTTCGCTTTAACTATTATATGTTTTTTTTAACAAATTTGTTTAATATTTTTTTATATTCCGTCAACTATTTATATATTTAGAAAGAATTTTTTTTTATAAATTCTATA
>NZ_JBOFKN010000059.1:0-9064 GCF_051657365.1 Paraclostridium sp. | reverse complement strand
GTATATATCAATATGATGAAATAAATAGACATAAATTTAATTTTATAGATAATAAACCTAATATAGTTAGCGGACTAAAAAAAATGTATTTAAGCGGATACAAAATTGTTATAAAAAATAATAAATTTAAAGTACAAGTTAATTATGACTTGTTAAAACAATCTTATTAAAATTAAAAAGCAACCTTAACAAAATTTTCAAGGTTGCTTTTTATTAAACATAAGAAATTAATTCATTTAAAAATAATTCAAACAAAACTCCGTCATTTCTATCTGAGCTTAACTTTGATGTATATAAAACTACTTTATGTATAAATTCACTAGCTTTATCAACACTGTAGCTTAAAGAATATCCATTTAACAATAATCCAGTCACTATAGATGTGAATATATCACCAGTACCACTATAAGATATATTATTAAAGTTAGATGTTGTAAAATGAACTTCATTTAAGTCTTTATCAAATGATAAGTTATGAATTTTACCATCTAAAATTATTCCTGTAATAATAACTTTATTAGGGCCTAAATCAGATACTTTTTTTGCTATTGATATAAGTTCATCTTTGCATAAATTTATATTGGTAAAGTCTTTGTCTATTAATATTAATGCTTCAGTTAGATTAGGTGTAACTATATCTGATTTTTTTACTAAATTTCTGATTTTTTTACACATTTTATCATTGAAAATTGGATATAAACATCCATTATCACCCATAACTGGATCTGTAATAATTAGTGAATTTTTATTGTTATTTATAAAATTACAAACTATGTCAATTTGATCTATGGAACCTAAAAAACCACTGTATATACAATCAAAATCTATATTTAATTCAGCCCAAGTATTTTTATAATCATCCATTTGAGATGTTAAATCAAAAAAAGAATATTTAGGATAACCGGTTTGACTAGAAAGTATAGCGGTTGGAAATGGACAACATTGAACTTTTAAAGCTGATAATATAGGAATTGCAACTGTTAAAGAACAACGGCCAATTCCAGATAAATCATGAATAGCAGCCACTTTTTTTATCATATGAAAATCTCCTTTAAAATAAATTATAAGTATATATTACTATTAAAATAAGATTATTAGTATATATATCAAAAAAAATTAAATTGTATTAGTACAATTTAACTTGATATATAAAATAAGGTTATAAATAAATATATATATGGTTAATATAAGTTTAAAATTTAAAAAGGAGAAAATGTATGAGCTATATATTACTTATCGTTGGATTTATATTACTTATAAAATCTGCAGATTTTTTTGTTAGTGGAGCTTCATCAGTAGCAAAGGCATTGAGAATACCTACTATAATAATAGGACTTACTATAGTTGCATTTGGTACGAGTGCCCCAGAAGCAGCGGTAAGTGTTACGGCTGCATTAAAAGGAAATAATGATATAGCTATTGCTAATGTAGTTGGGTCTAATATATTTAATTTATTAGCAGTGATAGGGATAGCAGCTGTAATAAAGCCTGTTAAAGTACAAAAAACTACAATTTTGAAAGAGTTTCCTTTCATTTTATTATCTTCATTAGTTCTTTTAATATTATCTCATGATGTGAGGTTTCAAGGTTATAGTCAAAATGAACTAACTAGATCAGATGGACTTATGTTGTTAGCACTGTTTTCTATATTTATGTATTACCTTTTAGAAATGGCTATAACTTCAAAAGAAGAAATGCCAATTGAGCAGGGGAATCCTAAATCATCTATACCAAAGAGTTTAATTATAAGCTTAGTTGGTATAGTTGGAATTATATTTGGTGGTCAAATAGTTGTTGATAATGCAACTGTTATAGCTTTGTCACTAGGAATGAGTGAAAATTTAGTGGGTCTTACTATTGTTTCTATAGGGACATCATTACCAGAACTTGTAACTAGTGTTGTTGCGGCTAAAAAAGGTGAAAGTGATATTGCTATGGGGAATGTAGTTGGATCAAATATTTTTAATATATTATTTGTATTAGGAATATCATCTTTTATTAATAATATAGCAGTTCATCCTATAGTGTTTGTAGATATGTTTGTGATGCTTATAGTATCTATCCTAGTATACATATTTGCAACTACTAAGAAAGAAGTAAATAAAATCGAAGGGTCTTTAATGATTTTAACTTATTTAGCATATATGGTATTTATAATAATAAGGCAATAGATAATATAGTAAAAAACTATACTACCAATGATTAGAATAGGTTTTTACTATTGTACATTAAAAGTATGCATATGATAAAATTGCATTGTAAATCATTATAACTATTGGGGGAAATAATATGATATCATTACCAGAAAAATTTGAAGAATTCAGTGAAGCTAGAAGAAATGGATTTATAAAAGCAAAAGAATTAAAAGAAAGTGGAAAAAAATTAGTAGGTGTATTTTGTGCTTTTACTCCGGTTGAAATACCTATGGCAGCTAAGGCTGTTACAGTAGGTGTTTGTGGAGTTAGTGAAGAACCAATACCAGAAGCTGAAAAAATACTACCAAGAAATCTTTGTCCACTTATAAAGTCAAGTTTTGGGCATGCGATAACAGATACATGTCCATATTTTTATTTCTCAGATTTATTAATAGCAGAGACAACATGTGATGGAAAGAAAAAAATGTATGAAGAATTAGCAAAGATAAAAGATTTGCATTTAATGCAACTTCCAAATAGTAAAAATGGTAGATTTGCATATGAACTTTGGAAAAATGAAATAGTGATTCTAAAAGAAGAATTAGAAAATAGATTTTCAGTTGAAATAACTGATGAGGATTTAAAAGAAGCAATAAAAGATAAAAATGAGGAAAGAAGGTTATTAAAGGAATTTTATGAATTAGGAAAGTTAGTACCACCACCAATGAATGGGTACGACATGCACCAAGTTTTATATAATTCTGGATTCAAATTTGATCGAGATGAATTAAAAGATAGTATAAGAGATATGATAACATCTATAAAGGCAAAATATGAAGCTGGAGAAAGACCTGTAAGTGAAGATAAGCCAAGAATTTTAATTACAGGGTGTCCAATTGGAGGAATAAGCGAAAAAATAGTGAAAACTTTAGAAGATAGTGGTGCAGTTGTAGTTGCATATGAACTTTGTGGAGGGATAAGATCTAATGATGAATTAGTAGATGAAAATAATCCAGATCCTATAGATGCGATAGCTAAAAAATACATAAATATAGCATGTTCATGTATGGTTAACAACGATGCAAGAGTAGAATTATTAGATAGATTGATAGATGAATATAAAGTAGATGGAGTAATAGATGTTGTACTTCAAGCATGTCACACTTTTAATGTAGAAAGTTATAGAATTAAAAAATTTGTAAATGATGTGAAAAATAAGCCATATATGGCTATAGAAACTGATTATTCAAAGTCAGATACAGAACAATTAAGAACTAGATTTGAAGCATTTATAGAAATGATAGACTAGAAATAGGGGGATTTTATGTATAGTATAGGAATAGACTCTGGATCTGTAGCAACTAAGGGAGTTTTATTTAATGGTGAAAATATAATAAAAAAAATTATAATACCTACAGGATGGAGTCCTAAGGCTGCATCACTTGAAGTTTATGATAAGCTTAGTGAAAATATAGATAAAAATGATATAAAAAAAGTTATAGGAACTGGATACGGAAGAGTTAGTATGGATTTTGTTGATAAAAAAGTCACAGAAATTACATGTCATGCAAAAGGTGTTCATTTCTTGAATAATAATATAAGAACTATACTGGATATAGGTGGTCAAGATAGCAAAGTTATAAATTTAGATAGCGATGGGAATGTATCTAATTTTATAATGAATGATAAGTGTGCAGCTGGTACTGGTAGATTTTTACAGGTAACTTCTAATTTATTAGGAACAGATGTAGAAAATATAGATGATTTAGCAAAAGGTGCTACACCACAAATAATATCTAGTATGTGTACTGTTTTTGCGGAATCGGAAATAATAAGTTTATTAGCTAAAAATATATCTAAAGAATCTATTTCATCTGGAATATTACAATCTATAGCGAATAGATCAAAATCGATGTTAGCAAGAATTGATGTAATAGATGAAATTGCATTTACAGGAGGAGTCGCAAAAAGTAAAGTTCTTGTAAATATGTTAGAACAAAATTTAGGTAAAAAAATATATATAGCAGAGGATACACAGATTATTGGAGCATTAGGAGCAGCTATAATAGGATATAAAAAATAAAAGGATGGTTACATAACCATCCTTTTATTTATGCAATTGATTTTTGAACTTCATCTTTTGATTGTTTAGCTAATTTAGTAATACCAAATCCTGTAGCAGCTAAAATTAATGAAACTATAGGACATAATAAGTTGAAAAATGCATATGGTAAAAATGCAAATGAGTTAACTGCAAGAGTTGCACTCATATAAGCACCGCATGTATTCCAAGGTATAAGAGGAGAAGTTATAGTAGCGCTATCTTCTAGGGCACGAGATAAATTTTCTGGGCATAGACCTTGTTTTTTAAATGCTTCTCTATACATGCTACCAGGCATAACTATTGCTAAATATTGATCAGCAACAGCAAGGTTAGTTCCTATACATGTAAATATTGTTGCAGCAACAAGTCCAAATGTACCTTTTGCAAATTTTAGGATAGCTGTTGCTAAAGCTTCTAACATTCCTGTTTTTTCTAATATTCCACCAGTTGCTAAAGCACAAAGCATAAGAGATACAGTACCTAACATGCTATCAAGACCACCACGAGTTAGTAGTTCATCAACAAATATCATACCACTATTAGATGTATAACCAACTTGAGCAACTTCTAGAACTTCTTTAAATGATGCTCCTTGGAAAACTATAGCAATAATTCCTCCAAGTAATGTACCTATTATAAGTCCTGGTACAGCGGGAACTTTACAAATTACCATAATTATGACTATTGCAGGTATTAATAATAGCAATGGAGATAATGTATTATAACTTGAAGCTAATGCTTGCTGTATTTGATGTATTTGACTGCTATCTATAGCTTGACCTGCATATTTAAAACCAATAAAAGCATATATAACAAGTGCTATTAAGTATGCGGGTACAGTTGAATAGAGCATATGTTTTATATGTGTAAATAAATCTGTACCTGCCATAGCAGGTGCTAAATTTGTAGTATCTGAAAGTGGAGACATTTTATCTCCAAAGTATGCTCCAGAAATTATTGCTCCAGCTATTACTTCTTTAGGTATACCAAGTGCGCTACCTATACCTAAAAGTGCTATTCCGATAGTTCCTGCAGTAGTCCAAGATGAACCAGTTGAGATAGAAACTATAGAACAAATAACCGTTGTAGCAACTAAGAAAATTCCAGGAGATAATATATTTAACCCCCAATAAATCATACTAGGAACAACTCCAGAAATTATCCATGTACCAATCAACATACCTACTATTAAAAGTATTATAATAGCTTGCATTGTAGATCCGATTGTAGCTAAAATACCTTCTTCAAGTTCTTTCCATGTAAAACCTAATTTAAAGACAGCGACAAAACCACTAAAAATACCTCCTAAAGCTAAAGGGATATGGGCTGAGACTCCTAATTTTGTTAATGATATAGATAATACAAATATTAAGAAACCTATACATAAAAGTGAATCACCTAATGAAGCTTGTCTTTTTTCTCTTTTTAACATAAAATACCTCCAGTAAATTTTAAGAATATAACTCAAAATGGAGAATGAAAATAAAAAAAGTCTAGAAGATAAATAGACCTTCTAGACTTGAAATTATAAAATCAATATAATAACTTAATCTAAAGATAGCCCTCCACAAAAAAGTGACAGTGATATACATATTATGCATATCCCCAACATATAAGCTTAAAGCATAACTTATACATTTCGGCATTATTACCTTTCTTATTATTTCACAGGAGCTTAACCTCGATAATAGTACTATTTAATAATGCAACCTCTACCATTAGTTATATTCTGTTTTGTTTGATATGCTTTTTATTATATCACAGAAATTGAAAATGTAAATATAAATTAAAAAACAACTTTAAATTTTCGAAATATAAAAAATAGTCTATCAAAATGATAGACTATTTTTTAGCTTAACACAGTAGGTCCATAAATGTCTTCTATTTCAAGTTTCAGTTCATTAGGATCATTAATACCATCACTCATTGCTTTAGCAAGTATATTTGCTTTATCATATGGAGACATCCACGAGAATATACCACCTAAACAATTATCTACTACATATTGAGATTTTATATATATAGAAAGTATATCATCATATGACATTGCAAATTCTCCATCTTTTTCTAAGTATGGAACTTGAGCTTCTTTGTCAAATTTAAATATATATCCATTCTTATTTATAAAATCTTTTCTAAGTTGATCATAAGATTTTGTGATTGTAGCTCCTAATCTACCATAAAATGGAACACCTAATAATATTTTTTGAGAAGGCATACCAGCAGCGATTAAATTTTGAACCATGCTATCTACGCTATACCCAGGTATGGAAAGTTTAGATTCATATAAATTAGACTGATGTTTTCTTGAATTAGCTCCAGTTTCGCCAGCAGTAAAGTCATAGCTCATTAAATTGAAATAGTTTATTAATGGAGCGATATTATCTATTTCTACGCTTTTATTTATATAAGCTTTATCGCCAGTACCTGCTACGCTTAACCATTTATCATAGCCGATAACATCTCGTATAGCTGTTAGAAGAAGTGTAAAATTTTCTCTATCTTCAGGTCTTGATTTAATTCCAGAAGCACTATTGCCTGGATACTCCCAATCTATATCAATACCGTCTAGGTTATATTGTTTTATAAGATTATTGACCTCTCTTGCAAATTTATATCTAGACGCTGGTGTTAAAGCAGCATCAGAAAATCCATCCTGAGCCCAACCACCGATAGCTACTATTACTTTTAAGTCAGGATTATCTTTTTTTAAAGCTAAAAGTTGGCGTAAGTATCTAGGTGTTGGAATAAATAAAGTACCATCAGATTTTATTTCAGCGAATGCATAAATAACAAAATCAAGTAAAAAAGCATCTACACTAGTAGGGTCTCCTAATACATATTCACCAACAATTCTATTTATATCTGGACATTTAGGGTTTTGTGGCACATAGTTAGAAGGTGAATCAATTTGAGGTCTGGATTTAGCTGTATTTTTTTTATTAGAAATAGATTCATATGATTTAAGAACTTCTGGAGTTGAAGTTTCATCTGGTACAAAACAAAGGTACCAGTCGACACATTTTTTATTTTTCTTACAAGTATTAATTCGCTGCTTTAACTCTTTATAAGTTTTTGGAGCAGGGAGTATAACAGGCATGCCAGGTAGCCAATTTGCAGGTGTTGCAACTTTTTGCTCATCTGAAGTTTGGAGTGCATCTATAATCCTTATTATTTCAGGTATATTTCTACCTGTAGTCAATGGATAATATAAAATTGTTCGTAGTATTTGATTTGGATCAATTATAAAAACAGATCTAACAGTGGAAGAATCGCTCATAGGTTCTGAAATCATTCCATACAACCCAGCAATTTCCATTCGTCTATCATCAATTACAGGAAATGGAATTTCAACGCCGGTATTTATATATATATTATAAACCCAAGCCAAGTGAGAACTGTTACTATCTATACTAAGTCCTATTAATTCTGTATTTCTTTTTGTGAAGTTTGAATAATATTTTGCAAAGCACAAAAACTCTGTTGTGCATACAGGGGTAAAATCACCAGGGTGGGAAAATAATACAACCCACTTACCTTTATAATCTGATAGTTTGATAGGTCCAAATGTTGTATTAGCACTAAAATCAGGCGCTTTAGAACCTAAGTTAGGAAGACATGGCAAATGAATCACTCCTTTTAAAGTTAGTCTTAATTTAATTTATTAACTAAGTAGAGGTAATGTTACTAATAAGAATTGCTATTTTAATACAAATTTGGTATATTTATTATATTAGAATATATGTATGATTTGTTGATAATAGGAGGCAAAAGATGAAAAATAGCCAAAAAAATAAAAAACTGCCAAGAGTTGTTAAGACATTTTCAGACATTTCAAGAATATTTGTTTTATCATCTGTAATATCCATAAGTATTACGAGTATATTATTATTAATAAACTCAGTAAATGGGGTATTCATAGGGTTTAGATATTATATTATGTTAGCTTTAGGTATGATTTTTACGTTAACTCCATGTTGGGTTTTATGTGATTGTAAAAAAATATTTGGAAGACCTGTACAAAAAGTTAGTAGAGTTAGAAAATCTACGAGAAAAAGACCAACGAGAAATAAAGAAACAATTAAAAGAAGAAAAATATCATAAAAAGTGCGGCAAATGCTGTGCTTTTTTTTTATGTATAACAATATAATAAATACTAGGTTGGGGGGGATATATATGAAGTATGATGTGTTTTGCAGTAGTGTCGTAGGTTACAAAAATAAAATGAAAAATAAAAAATCTCAAGACTATTTAAAATATAAAAAACTGGATGATGGAATTATTTGTGCAATTGGGGATGGTCATGGAATAAGTAGGTGCAGATACAGTGACAAAGGTTCTGAATTTGCATGTAATGCTTGTATAGATGTTTTATATGAATTATATAAAACACTATCTGAATTTGATGAACTGGAACAATATGAATTTATAAAAAAAGTTAAAACAGATCAAACTATTGAACTAGAAATACAAAATACATGGAGAAATTATGTAGTAAATCATTATAAAAAAAATGTGCCCAATGTGTATAAAGTTGATTATATATTGTATGGAACTACGCTTATTGGAGTTTTAATAACTGATAAAATAAAACTATATGTACAAATAGGAGATGGAAATATAGTTGAATATGGAGAAACAATTAAAATTATTCGATATAATAAAATTAGTAAATTAGATGGAGTTTTAAATTCAATGTATTTAAATGATGCATATAGATATATAGATTTGAAAATAGATTTTAATTGTATTGAAAATTTAAATTCTATAGTGCTATTTTCCGATGGATTTACTAATAGTTTTAATAATTTTAATGAATTAAATT
>NZ_JBOFKN010000058.1:0-3680 GCF_051657365.1 Paraclostridium sp. | reverse complement strand
ATAAAAGTATAACAAACTTCTATGGTGCGAATAGCTAATTTTAACTGCTATTTCGCACCAGCGAATAACCTACTACGGCAGTTTTACATAACTTACATTCGCTGAGAATATAGCTTAAATGCCGCCCCTGATAACATTTTGCTAAGGGGCATAGCGGAGCACGCTCGCGTGCGTAGCGGTTTGAAATGGGCATAAAATTCACGCAGTGAATGCCCATTTCAAAATGTCCTTTTTGAGCTCTTTGTTATCATGGAACCGATGTTAGCAAAGCAATGTATTTTTGCAGCCCCAATACATGATCTAACTCTACTTCTACGCCCTCATTCCTATGCCACGCACAACATAATGTTACATTAGTGATGTATCGTGAATACTACGTTACTATACGGAAAGTTTCCGCTTAATAACGCTGTTATAACCGAGTGATAGCAAACAAGCAAAAGAGGTAATAATGGAAAGAGGCGTAATTACGTCACCAATGAGCTTTCAATTTAATATGACAGGTTTTTCTGTAAGCTCAGCTATAACCCCAGAGATGATTCGTTACTACTTATTATATTGGGACAAGCTTATTGTCCCCGACAATAACTTAATCTCTTTTGGCTTGCCCGATGAAAAGGATCTCTTGGAATCTGGGAAGTTATTAAGACCAAGATCAGAAATGTATGGTCGTTTCCATAGTGAGGAAATAGGTCAAGCAATTATTAGTGAACAATGTAAATGGGCTGACTTCTTTAAAAAAGATCCTACGACGGATTGGGTTGTTCATCAGTATGGCGCAAAGCAGATTTACCTTACTGAAGAAAGCTCTGACTATAAAAATACACTACGCTTTAAATTAACAAATGCACTACCTGTACCCAGTAAAGACGTGAATATCAATGAAGTTCTTGAGTTTAAGGAATTAAGAAGTTCAGAGCTTGCTGCGTTACATGAATGTCTAGATGAGTTATATATTGAGGTGTTAAGATCTCCGGACGCTGATTTGTCGAGCAAGCAAGCCGTTGAAAGGTTGACCAAGTCAATAAATAATTTAGATAGAGTATCTAAAGAGCGTTTTCGGTTTTTTAACAAGTTTGACATTGAGCCTCAGTACTCCTTGAACTTTAAAGATGTAATAAATTACGCTACTGGTGCTGGGTTAATTGGGGCTGGAACAAAGGCAATGCCTACTATAGCCGCTGGACAGTCGATAGATCTTTTTACTGGTTACACTATACCAATAGCAACGCTCGTAGGAGCTGCTGTTGGCTTCATGTCCGGACTTTCTATTTCTGTAAAACCGACTAAAGCTCCTAGAACAGATCAAGATCAAAAGCACCTAAGTTATTTAGTAAATGCCTCAAAGTTGGGCTTGATAACGCTGTGACAAGGGTTATAACAAACTCTTTAAGCGTGATTCGCAACGCGTGGCATTTTTACTATGCGTTGAATTAAGTGATTAAGGTAGTATGCGGCGGCAACGGTATTGTGTCGCTCACACCTTAACAGGGCGTTAAAAATATAATATTTCCCATTCGCCGTAGTACCCTACTACGGCAAAATTACGATTTTCTCATTCGCCTCAAAGATAGATTAAATGCTTTCCTGATAACATTTAGTTAAGGGGCATAGCGTAGCACGCCTGCGTGCGCAGCGGTTTGAAATGGGCATAAAATTCGCATAGCGAATGCCCATTTCAAAATGTCCCTGCTTGAACTTTTTGTTATCATGGAACCGATGCTCACACTGCAATGTGTTTTGCATACTCAAAGCATGAGCCAACTCCAATTCCGCAGTTAAAATCACTACGCAGCACACTACAGAATGTTATATCTTGTGACTCAGAGCGCATGCCACGTTACTATACGGAAACTTTCCGCATAATACGCTGTTATGTTCTTGGTGGTCATTTGTTGCCCAACGTAGTTTAAGAATACTGAGGTTTTGGTATAATTTAGGCTTATTCAGATGGGAGGGCTATATGAGTAAAAAAGATAATGTGGTTGTTTTTCCAACACATAAGCTGAAGTCACTTAAAAGTAAAGTTGACGAGACGACTACTGTTCCATCTCAAGAGCAGGGTAGCGTAAGTATAAGCGAACGTTTGAGAACGACTATTGATGATGGTTTAAAACAGCAAATGCGCGAACAAATGAGGAAGCAACATGGGCTCGAACAACAATAACCAAAACAAAAACCTACAAGACCAACAAGCTGATCTTCTTGATCAAACGTATCGACTTGGTTGGATGGACGGATATTCAGAAGGCTATAGTGACGGCGTTGAGGATACTGAAACTGCGTTTAACGATGCTGAAAACAAGCTTGAGTTATTGGAAGAAATTTTGGAGCAAAGAGAGCAGCTCATTGATGAGTTAGCTTCAAATGCAGGAAAATCCCTTCGAGCTGTAAAAAAACGATAGCTTATTCGTTTATAGTTAGCAACGAACATAACAAAGCATTTAAGTGTGATTCCCAACGCTTGGCATTTTTTGTGTCATCGTTGGGTTTTGTGTTTACGGTGGTATGGTTTAGTTTCGTGGTAGCGTTGCTCACACCTTAATGCGGCGTTAATGATATAATATCTCTCATTCGCCGTAGTACCCTACTACGGCAATATTACAATTCTCTCATACGCCGAAAGCATTAATTAAATGCCTTTCCTGATAACATTTAGTTAAGGGGCATAGCGCAGCACGCTTGCGGGCGCAGCGGTTTGAAATGGGCATAAAATTCGCGCAGCGAATGCCCATTTCAAAATGTCCCTGCTTCAACTTTTTGTTATCATACTTCATATCAAAATTCACTTTGACATCAAAAATATATACATGTAAAAATATAGCAAACAAATCATCATAGAGTACAGTATGAACATAGAAGATTTATTATCATCACTCAACAAAAGAATAATAACCAAACAAATAATATCTTTTTCCATGCTATTGCAAATGTTAACAATCCTTATTGGGTCTGCATATGTCGCATGGATGTTTGATGGCCTATCAAACCAACAACCAAGATACATATCACTACTTAATGAAGAAAGTCAGCGATTAAAATATCATTATTCAGAAGCGACTAGAAACATACAGTATCTTTTAGATCATAAACAGAACAGTGTAGGAATAGAAAATAATTTAGCACTATTGACAGCAGAAGTCACTGGTTTAAAAAACAGTATAAATGGATATTCAAAGGCTTTCAATGAAGGTAAATATGGTATACTTGACAATCACATGCTAGGGAAAAAAATCCTTTTAGCCATATTCTCAATGTTTTTCTTATTCTATTTGAAATTTTTAGTCAACATGTATAAATATAATGCTAACATGTTATCCCATGATATAGCTCTTAGTGATTCAATAAAGCTTGCTGCAGACAAAGATGATAATGGAAATTACATTATTAATTTGGAAATCCTAAAAGAATTAATCACAGTTCTTTCACCGACTGAGCATTCACTCTCATATAAAGACGCATCAAATAATGATGGGATCATAAATAGACTTATAGGTAAGGCTTAAAAAAGTTAGGCTACTCCTGAGCTGCTGCTTAATATGATAACATTTAGCTAAGGGGCATAGCGTAGCACGCCTGCGTGCGCAGCGGTTTGAAATGGGCATAAAATTCACGCAGTGAATGCCCATTTCAAAATGTCCCTACTTTAGCTCTTTGTTAGCCAGAACTAGAACTAAGCA
>NZ_JBOFKN010000057.1:0-4243 GCF_051657365.1 Paraclostridium sp. | reverse complement strand
ATTATAAAGAGATTTAAAATACTAAGGGTACTTTTTGTTGCAATAATAAATTAGGGGGAATTTATGGGAAATGAAATTGTAAAATATGATAATGATATGAATTCTGTTGCTTTTGGAAAATTTAAAGAAAAAGAGTTAGATTTATTCTTTAGTATTTGTTTTAAAGTAAGAGATATGGGGACAAAAAAAGTTGTATTAAGTTTTAGTGAATTAAAAGAATTATCAAATTATTCAAATAGAAATTTAAATAGATTTATAAAAGACTTATCAAGTACTTATGACAAGATGTTAGGCTTAAATATAAAAATAATGCACAGTGAATTAAGTTTTACAAAATTTAATCTTTTTAGTGAATATACAGTTAATGTTGAAGAGAAAACTATTACAATTCAAGTACATGAAAAATTTGAGTATATTTTAAATAAAATGTTAAAAGAAGGTAATTATACAAAATTTGAATTAATTGAATTTGTAAATTTAAAAAGTTCATACTCTAAGAATATGTTTAAATTATTGAAACAATGGGAAATTAAAAAAGAAAGAAAATTTGATATTTCTGAATTTAGAAATATTTTAGATATTCCTCCAAAATATAGAATGTCTGAAATAGATAAAAAAATTTTGACTCCTATTATGCAAGAATTAGGGCAACTTTTTTCTAATTTAAAATTGGAAAAAATAAAAACGGGAAGAAATGTAACGGGTTTGAAATTTTCATGGAGCAATACAAAATTAAATAGTAAATTAAAAAATTCTGAGATTATTGATATAATTGAAGTTTCAGATAAATTAAATAAAGTTATAGAAAAAGTAAAAAAGAATAGATTTATTGCACCTTTGTTAACAATAGATAATATTGAAATATTAGTTGAAATGTTCCAAGAAAAAGACCTTATAAAAGGTTTAAATTGGTCATATAAAGAGATTAAACAAGAGATAAAAAGTTTAAATTATTTAATAAAATCTATAAAAACAGGAATGGAGCAAAAAGAGAAAAAATTAGTTGTAAAAACTGTTCTTGAAGTTGTCCAAGAACAAGAAATAAAAGAAGAAATTTTAAAAGAAAATAACATAGATTTAGAAAAAGATCAAGAGCTTAAAATTACAGAAATTGAAAAAATTAAAATTATGAAAGATGAATATGAAGAACTTTATAAAAAATATTTAGAAAAACAAAGAACTAATCATACTCCATTTATGAGAAAAACTTTTGATATTAGCAATAAAGATAAATATGAAATAGTTGAAAAAATTGAAGTAAAAGAAGAACAAAATTTAAATAGAATTGAATTAACTCAAGAAGAATTTAATAAAATAAAAACAGGAATTATATTTTTTATTAAATTAAATAAGGGTAATTATTCAAAAGAATTATTAGATGAAAAATATAAAATAGTTGAAAAGGTTGAATTAGATGAATCAGTAACAAATTTATTAAAATTATGGCATATTTCAGATGATGAAATATTACAAGGAATGTCTATGGGATATACTAGAAAAGAATCAATTGAAATAATAATAGAAGATAGAAAGCAGAATAATATTATTATAAATTTTGAAAAAATAACAGAGGATAAATTACTTGGAAAAAATAATAAAAAATTAGTTGGTGGAGCTTTAATTGCAAGATTGGAAAAAATTGCAAGGGATGAAAATATAAAAATCCAATATAAAGATAAAATAATTGGTTAAAAAAGAGAGATTTTTAATTTCTCTTTTTTTATTTATACAATATATTGTGTTAAACTTTTAAACCAAACAATATATATTGTGTTTTTTAATTTTTTTCTATGATTTTTTTTTATCCTTTTTTTAAAAGTTTGCTCATATTTTTAACGATACCTTTCTTTTTGGTTATAGCATTAATGTGTCAAATAGTTTTTTTTAACCATTTTTTTAACCATTTTTACAGTTTTGCACATTTGTAGAATTACATAAAGATATGTATAATTTTAATAGGAGGTGAATTATATGTATAGTAATGATTTAAGAGTATTATCAACATCATATTTGAATCTAGAAAAAGAATTTTATAAAAAAGCAAATCAACTTATAGAACATATTGAAAAGTTATTATTGCAATCAGAATTTTATAGAGATTATATAAACAAAATCAGAAACAATTTAAAAAAATATAAATCAATAAAAAAAATCATTATTAGAAAAAATTTATTAAAAAATAACTTAAAAAAGAAAATAACACCTATTAAATCATTTAATCATATTCTGATTGATGGTATAAGAGTTTTAAGAATATAAAAATCAACCTTTTTGGGTAAAACCCATTCAATTAAAATTTAATTTAAATATCCAAAGAGGAGTGACGAAATGATTAATAATAAACAAAATCAATATAATAAACAAAGTCAGTATAATAATTGTTCTATAATAAATATTGAGGGAGCAATTATAGTTTTAATTGTAATATTTATTCTGATTTTTGGTTTAATATTCTATTTATTTAAATTTAATAATAAATAAAGAAAAAAGATGGGAGCTATTTCCATCTTTTTTATATTTCAATTGAAGTTTCTAAATCAAAATGATATAATTAAAAAACAATGCACGCTTAACAGTTTCTCAAAAATGAGAAACTTGCGTGTAGAAGTCATTCCCAAAATATGGGATGACTAACAAGGTAAATTTTTACAAAATTTGATTAAGGGAGGTGTACTTGACATGGCTGAATATAGATTACATTGTAAGGTTGGAAAAGTTGGAATGGCTAAAGCCCATGCTGAGTACATTCTAAGAGAAAATAAATATAATAAAAAGCAAGATTTAGTATATAAAGAATCAGGAAATACTAATTGTTTTTCTGATGGAACATCAGCGATTGAATTTTGGGAATCTGCTGATGATTTTGAAAGAATTAATGGAGTTTCTTATAGAGAATTTGAGTTAAATATTCCTAATGAATTAAATCATAAACAAGGAATCGAACTTGTTCAAGACTTTGTAAAAAAAGAGTTAGGATATAAACATCCTTATTCTTTTGCCATCCATGAATCACATAGTAAAGATGGAGAGAAAAATCTTCATTGTCATCTTATGTTTTCTGAAAGAGAAATAGACAATATTTTAAGAACTAAAGAACAATTTTTTAAAAGAGCAAACTCAAAAAAACCTGAACTTGGTGGAGCTAAAAAAGATAATGCTTGGAGAACTAAGGAGCAACTTTTACATATTAGAAAATCATGGGAAATTTTAGCTAATCAAGCATTAGAAAAAAATGGATTCGAGGAAAGAGTTTCTTGTGAATCTTTAAAGAAACAAAGAGAGGTTGCTTTAGAAAAAGGTGATTATTTAAAAGCTGAACTTTTAAATAGAACTCCAGTTAATATATCTGGAATTACTTTACAAAAAGAAAAAAGATTAGGACTAGAAAAACTAACTTCTGAAGAACAAGAGAAGTTTAAAGAATATAAACAAGCTAAGGAATTAAGAGAAATTAAGAAAAGAGAGCTTGAAATTAAAAGGGAAAATGTTATTCCAACAAAAGAAGAATGTAAATCTAAATTAATTAAAATCTTAAATACAACTGAAGAGGACATAAAGTTAAAAGCACTAAACATAATAACAAAAGGTGCTTTTTATTCGCATTCAAAAAATTTAAGAAAAATTGAAAATCAATTATTAATTGATCCATTGAACGAACATCTAAAAAAACAAGAAAAAGAGATTAAGGAATCTATTAATTCTTTACAATTAGAAACTGAAAAGACACCTAGATGTATTAGAATTATAGAGCAATTAAATAGAGATTTAGAAAGAGAAAAATCTATTTATGAGAAAGCTGCTAAAAATTATAATTTAGATATTTCTAATAATTTGGATGAAAAAAATATGTTGAAATTCTATGAAAATAAATATAAAAATACTCCAGTAGAATCTTTAGAGTTTAGAGTAAAAGAGATTGAATCGGAAAATGCTAGAGAATTAGCTAAAAATGTATTAACTAATTTTAGATTAGAGGGTATCACAAAAGATATAATGGTTAATGAGCAATTAAAAGAATCTTTAACTAATAAAATGCAAACTCAATTAATGATGAGTGAAAGAGATGGATATAAAGAGTCTAATTTAAAACTAAAAGAAATTACCGAAAAGTTAGATTACAGATATAAAGAATACGATTCTATGATTGACGGTTTAGAAAAGCAAAAAGTAAAAGTTGATAGATTAGAAAAAGAAATTAAAACTAAAACATCAGAGGAACTAAAAGCTATCAAATCACTTATTG
>NZ_JBOFKN010000056.1:0-1411 GCF_051657365.1 Paraclostridium sp. | reverse complement strand
TCTTCTTCCAGCTTGAGCAACATCTGGTTGTACGCCGATAGGTTTCGTAAGGTAGAGCCGCCCATTTGGGCGGACTCCTCAGCCTGAACACGCATTAAATGGCGTCGTGCAGGACTTGGCATGATCACGCCTCCGCAGCTGCCGGTTGTGATGCCGCCGCAACGAATGAGCCGACTTTGATGTTTTCGACCAACGCCACACAGCGGTAATCTTCCACCACGTAGGCTTCATTCACGGATTCAAGGTTTTCAATGCGATCACGTTTTGGATTGTCCAGAACGGAGCGGCGGCGCGTGTCTTCTTGCCAGTAGATAGACAGGTTATCCAGACGGGTGATCATCAGCGCATTGGCAGGGAAGTACGGTGCGCGTACCGCCTGCAAACCGCCCATGCGTTTCTGACTGATAATCATCTCAGCGGCCATGGCTTCGCTGTTATCCTGCTCTTTGTTCACCAGTGGGAAATACTTGTCAGCAAGCAGCGCACGGCCACAGATCACCACCAGACCATCGTCGTCCTGAAACACGGGGTCAATGATTTCATTCACGGCATCCATAACCAGTGCGTCCAGATTGGCGTAATCGCCCCCCTTGCCCACTTTGATAACCTTGGTCACTGAGCCGTCATCGGCAGTGATACCATCCATCACATGCGTTGGCGCATCATTACGCACTTTCTGCAGCCAGCCGATATTCACATCTTGCAGCATAGGTTTTTTCGCGCGGTCAGAGGTTTTCGCGCGGGATGTACCGTTGAAACCAATCATGATGCGGTCCAAGGCTTGGCGCTTGATGATCGCGTTACGGATACGCAGTTGGAAGTCTTTAAACTTGGCCCACAAATCCAACTTGGCGTTCGGCAGCGCCGTATCGAAGTTGGTCTGCTCGCACTTGTATTCCACATCGCTAAATGCGGTAGGGTCGGTCGGCTCACGCTCTTTATCGGTAGTGTTGGTTGTCCCCGCGATACTGGTTCCAACGCCTAGTCCCAGCAACTGGCCGGACTGCTCAGGCACCGGAACAACGTTAATCAGTGACAGGAATGCCGAGGATTGTTGGATCGCATCTTCCAGCGTCTGGTTGACCGACGGCGCAATCGTAAACTTTGACGACAGGTCAGTGACATCAACGCCGTTCAGTTCGGCTAACCGCAGCAGGAAGGCGTTAAAGGCAAATTTGGTATTCTTTTTCATGTAGGTGCTGCTCCGTTAGCAGTTAGTTTGTTCTGACGGTGAATGGCTGCCACCGGTAGAGAATGGTCGTCGCTGTGAGTTGCTGTCTTCGGTATTCAGACGCGTGGTCAACTCATCAAGCTGTTGGCTGCAGGTTTCCAACTTGCTTTCCAGTTCATCCACCTTGGCAAGACTGGCGGACAGCTCAGTAACCTGTTTTGCCGTCTGCTGAACTTCGGA
>NZ_JBOFKN010000055.1:0-1065 GCF_051657365.1 Paraclostridium sp. | reverse complement strand
CTTCCAGCTGAGCTGGGATGTTGGGGAAGATGGATGGCACCTCCCTTTTAACCCCTCCTTCATCTGGGGTTAGTTGTGATTTGAATGTTTCCATTAGTGAGACTGATGACAGGACAATGATGACAGCGAGCAGCGCCCCGTCTCCGTGGCCTCTCAGTCCGTCACCCCTCCTTCGCCATCTTTCTCTGGTCTCAAGTGTCATCTTATCAGTTGTGTCACCTCTGCCTACCCCCTAATCAGTGTGCCCGTGATGTTGTTTCGGGAGGGTAGTGGTTCTAGGTGGTCCCAGTGGAATCTCTGTGCTCAGAGAAACTCCCCCACGGGACCGCCACTCCCCTCCAATACCCCCTGAATGCACAAGGGGAGGAAGGTTCGGTTCACTCACTGATCTCGATCTCACTTGTCTGGTGTTTGGCTGCTGGCCCCGGCTCGGGTACTCGTTTGCAGTGGGTGGCGTGGATCCACGTAGCTCTCTCTGCCACCTTTACAGCTGTTTCGGTGGTGAGCAAGATCTGGTAGGGACCATTCCACCTGCGAGCCCGCCAGTTCTTCCGTCTGAAATCCTTCACCACGATCCAATCACCAGGCTCCAAGTCATGCAGTTTCCTCTCTGCAGCCTTTGGAATGGCTTCCTTCACCTGTTTGTGAATATCAGAAAGCACAGTGGACAAGTTTGTGCAATAGCGTAGCATCTGTTCTGCAGGGCCACGTTTTTGATCCCCTGCATGGTAGGAGTGAGAGTGGAAAACCCTACCTCTACCAGTGCCGTCAAGTTCTCAAGATCTATGGCCAGGTGGTCTATCTTGTGTGCATTATTCACAGTCCCCCACCAGGGGAGGATGCCACTGATTCCTTTCTCCCCTGGTGACACTCTCGTAGTGGATCGCCATGCTCTGTGTGGTAAGTAATAGTGAGCATAGTGGGTGTGAAAATGAGTGATGGTGGGTAGAAGGTTCACAGATGTTATCAGCTTAGCAAGGTAGCAGGTGCCACACCACCCCGGTCTGAGGGATTGATAAACATGTCCACATACGTGCTCTCTTAGGGATCCAAATCCGTCCTCCG
>NZ_JBOFKN010000054.1:0-14879 GCF_051657365.1 Paraclostridium sp. | reverse complement strand
ATCCAAATGAACATAGAGTTAATAAACTCAATAGCAATAGAAGAAGGATTAAGATTTGCAATAAGAGAAGGTGGAAGAACAGTAGCATCAGGTGTTGTTGCTTCTATAGTAGAATAATTCTCTTATTCTTAACATAAATTTTAAAACTAAAAAAAGAGGGGGATAACCTCCTCTTTTTTTAACTTCAAAGTAACAAAAACATTGACATGCCTACTAAATTGTGATAATTTATATGAGGTGATGATTCAAAAATGAGATATTGAACCTATTATACAGAGTAGGCAATAAAGTTAACAATATATATATTGTATTTACGAGTTGGAGGTGTAGCAGATGAGAGTTAAAGTAACTTTAGCATGTACAGAGTGTAAGCAAAGAAACTACAACACTACTAAGAACAAAAAGAATAACCCAGATAGAATAGAACTACAAAAGTACTGTAGATTCTGCAAGAAGCATACTGCTCATAAAGAAACAAAATAGTTTTTATAAGGATGTGAGTGTGGAATGGCTGCCCAAATAAATGAAAGTCCAAGAACTAAACGAAAGCCTAGTTTTTTTAGATATGTTAAAGAAACTAAGCAGGAATTGAAAAGAGTTACGTGGCCAACAAAGAAAGAGCTTTTTAAAAACACAGGAGTTGTTTTAACTGTTGTTGTTTCGGCTACTATCTTAGTATGGGCTTTAGATAGTGTATTATCTGGTGCACTAAATCTAATACTAAAATAGAAAGGAAGAATCAGAATGTCGGAATTACAAGAGGCTAGATGGTATGTAGTACATACTTATTCAGGTCATGAAAATAAGGTTAAAGCAACAATTGAAAAAGCTGTTAAAACAAGAGGTATGGAAGAATGCATAACTCAAGTAGTTGTCCCTACTGAAGATGTAGTTGAGACTACAAAAACTGGGAAAGAAAAGACTAGACAACGTAAGGTATTTCCAGGGTACGTTCTAGTGAAAATGGTTATTACTGATGAATCTTGGTATGTAGTAAGAAATACCAAAGGGGTTACTGGATTTGTAGGACCAGGTTCTAAGCCGGTTCCTTTAAGTGAAGATGAAGTAATAACTATGGGCATAGATACAGCTGTTCCTAAATTAGTAAGCGGAGACATTAATGTTGAAATTGGCGAAGTAATAAAGGTTGCTAACGGTCCTTTTGAAGGACAAATAGGAACTATAGAAGAAATAGACCTGGAAACAAGAGAAGTAAAAGTGTGTATAGATGCTTTTGGTAAAAAAACTCTATTTGCAATAGACTACAAAGGCATAGAAAAATATAACTAGAGAATAAATAATCTGAGGAGGTGCGCTCAATGGCTAAAAAAGTTATAGGTCAAATAAAATTACAAATACCTGCAGGGAAAGCTACACCAGCTCCACCAGTTGGACCAGCATTAGGACAACACGGTGTTAACATAATGGGATTCACTAAGGAATTCAATGCTAAAACTGCAGATCAAGCTGGAATGATAATACCAGTTGTTATAACTGTATATCAAGATAGATCTTTCAGTTTCATAACAAAAACTCCTCCAGCTGCAGTATTATTAAAGAAAGCTGCTGGATTAGATACTGCTTCAGGAGAACCTAACAAGAAAAAGGTCGCTACTTTATCTTCAGCTAAGATAAGAGAAATAGCTGAGTTAAAAATGCCTGACTTAAACGCTGCTTCAGTAGAATCTGCTATGAGAATGATAGCTGGTACTGCAAGAAGTATGGGTATCGTTGTTGAAGACTAATTAATATTAAATTAGTTATCTTCGCTTGAAAAAGTGGGAGGTAAAAACCAATAAAACCACAAGGAGGACATGAAAATGGCTAAAAAAGGTAAAAAATACTTAGAAGCTTCAAGTAAAATAGATAGAACAAGATTATACGATGCTTCAGAAGCTTTAAACTTAGTTGCAGAAGTTGCTACTGCTAAGTTTGATGAAACTGTAGAAGCTCATATAAAATTAGGTGTTGATTCAAGACACGCTGACCAACAAGTAAGAGGTGCGGTTGTATTACCACACGGAACTGGTAAAACTAAAAGAGTTTTAGTTTTCGCTAAAGGTGCAAAAGCTGAAGAAGCTAAAAACGCTGGAGCTGACTTTGTAGGTGCTGAAGATTTAGTACAAAAAATACAAGGTGAAAACTGGTTTGAATTTGATGTAGTTGTTGCTACTCCAGATATGATGGGTGTAGTAGGTAGATTAGGTAGAGTATTAGGACCTAAAGGTTTAATGCCGAACCCTAAATCAGGAACAGTTACTTTCGATGTAGCTAAAGCTATAGACGAAATAAAAGCTGGTAAAGTTGAGTACAGATTAGATAAAACTAATATAATACACGTTCCAGTAGGAAAAGTATCTTTCGGTGGAGAAAAGTTAACTGAAAACTTTGCAGCATTAATGGATGCAATAGTTAAGGCTAAACCAGCTGCTGCTAAAGGACAATACTTAAAGAGCGTAGCTGTTACTTCAACTATGGGACCTGGAGTTAAGGTAAACCCTGCTAAAATAGCTGAGTAATAAATACTTGACATAAATAAGTAACGATGTTAGAATAATATTCGTTAATAAATAAAAAAGAATAGATTTGCCGTAGACAGTAGGTGCTTATTGCTTAATATCCTACCGAGGTTTTAGATAAATTTTGATACTAAAGCTTTTGTACGTCTATGATGATTACAAAAGCTTTTGATATTTACGGCAGATAACCTATCGGATGAAGGAGGTGCTGACTAGATGAGAAAAGCTATAGAAGTAAAATCACATGTGGTTGCTGAAATAGTTGAGAAGTTACAAAACTCTTCTTCTGCTATAGTTGTTGATTACAAAGGATTAACAGTTGAAGAAGTAACTGAACTAAGAAAGAAAATGAGAGAAGCTGGTGTTGAATACAAAGTATACAAAAACACTTTAGTTAGAAAAGCAGCTAAAGAAGTTGGTATAGAACAATTCAACGATGAATTATTAGTAGGAACAAATGCAATAGCATTCGGATACGAAGATCCAGTTGCTCCAGCTAGAATATTAAAAGAATTTATGGATGCTCATCCTAAGATGGAATTAAAAATGGGTGTAGTTGAAGGAGAATTCTACGGTAAAGAAGATATCGTTGCATTCGCTAACATACCATCAAGAGAAGTACTTATTGCTAAATTACTTGGAAGCTTAAAAGCTCCAGTATCAAACTTTGCATACTTAATAGATGCAATGATCAAGAAGCAAGAAGGACAAGAAGCTTAATAATAGCTTAAACGTAAGAAAAAACAATAAAAAACAATAATTTATAAAAGAATATAATTCGGAGGTGCTAACAATGACAATAGAACAAATATTAGAAGCTATAGAAAACATGAAAGTTTTAGAATTAAATGAATTAGTTAAAGCTGCAGAAGAGAAATTCGGAGTATCTGCTTCAGCTCCAGTTATGATGGCTGGTGCAGTTGCTGGTGGAGCTGCTGAAGAGAAAACTGAGTTTGAAGTAGTGTTAACAAGTGCTGGAGCTTCAAAAGTTGGAGTTATAAAAGCAGTTAGAGAAATAACAGGATTAGGATTAAAAGAAGCTAAAGGATTAGTTGACGAAGCTCCTAAGACATTAAAAGACGGAGTTTCTAAAGACGAAGCTGAACAAATGAAAGAAAAATTAGAAGCTGCTGGTGCTTCAGTAGAAGTTAAGTAGTTTTCTTTTAAAGAAGGTGTCCTATGGACATCTTTTTTTTTTCTAAAAAATAACTGTATATTTTTGAAAAACAGGAATTATAGATTGAGTTTTTGAACATAATAGATAATGCATGTTTTATGTCGAACAAAAAAACATAATATTATGCATATACATAAAACTTATATATTGAAAAAAGGTTGCAATTATGTTAAAATTATTAGATGCGTTAGAATAAACTATGGTTTTATTTTTAATTATTGAGAGGTGAAAAGTGAATGCCACATCCTGTCACGATAGGTAAGAGAACTAGAATGAGCTACTCTAAGATAAAGGAGATAGCTGATGTACCAAATCTTATAGAAATACAATGTGATTCCTATGAGTGGTTTTTAAAAGAAGGTTTAAAAGAAGTGTTTGAAGACATTTCACCTATAGAAGATTATACAGGTAATCTTATATTAGAATTTGTTGATTATTCTTTAGATGAGAAACCGAAGTATGACATAGAAGAATGTAAAGAAAGAGATGCTACATATTGTGCACCTCTAAAAGTTAAAGTAAGACTTATAAATAAAGAAACAGGTGAAATAAAAGAGCAAGAAGTATTTATGGGTGATTTCCCTTTAATGACAGAAAAGGGAACTTTCATAATAAACGGAGCAGAGAGAGTTATCGTAAGTCAATTAGTTAGGTCTCCTGGAGTTTACTATGCTCAAGAAATGGATAAGTCAGGTAAAAGACTTATATCATCTACTGTTATACCTAATAGAGGTGCATGGTTAGAATACGAAACAGATTCTAATGATGTAATATCTGTAAGAGTTGACAGAACTAGAAAACAACCTGTTACAGTCTTATTAAGAGCATTTGGAATAGGTACAGATGCAGAGATAATAGAGTTATTAGGCGAAGATGAAAGACTAATGGCTACATTAGAAAAAGATAACACTAAAACTGTTGAAGAAGGTCTTATAGAGATATACAAAAAATTAAGACCAGGTGAACCTCCGACTGTTGAGAGTGCATCATCATTATTAAATGCATTATTCTTTGATGCTAAGAGATATGACTTAGCTAAAGTTGGTAGATACAAGTTTAACAAAAAACTTGCATTATGCTATAGAATAATGAACAAAATATCAGCTAATGACATTATAAATCCAGAAACTGGAGAAGTATTTGTTAAAGCAGAAGAAAAAATATCTTTAGATGTAGCGGTTGCTATACAAAACTCAGGAATAAATGTTGTTGAGTTATTAGCTGAAGATGAAAAAGTTGTTAAAGTTATAGGGAACAACTTTGTAGATATAAAATCACATATAAGCTTTAATATAGATGATTTAAATATAAAAGAAAAAGTTCACTATCCTACTTTAAAAGAAATTTTAGATGAATATAGTGATGAAGAAGAAATAAAAGAAGCTATAAAATCTAGAATAAAAGAGCTTATACCAAAGCATATATTACTAGACGATATAATAGCATCTATAAGTTACCAGTTTAATATATTCTTCGGGATAGGAAATATAGATGACATAGATCATTTAGGAAACAGAAGAATAAGATCAGTTGGTGAATTATTACAAAACCAAGTTAGAATCGGTCTTTCAAGAATGGAAAGAGTTATAAAAGAAAGAATGACTGTTCAAGACATGGAATCTATAACTCCACAAGCATTAGTGAATATAAGACCTGTTTCAGCTGCTATAAAAGAATTCTTTGGTAGTTCACAGTTGTCACAGTTCATGGACCAAACAAACCCATTATCAGAGTTAACTCACAAAAGAAGACTATCAGCACTTGGACCAGGGGGTCTTTCAAGAGAAAGAGCTGGATTCGAAGTTCGTGACGTTCACCATTCTCATTATGGAAGAATGTGTCCGATAGAGACTCCAGAGGGACCAAACATCGGTCTTATAAACTCTCTAGGAACATATGCAAAGATAAATGAATTTGGATTTATTGAGTCTCCTTATAGAAAATATGATAAGGAAAATGCAAAAGTTACAGATGAAATACATTACTTAACAGCTGATGAAGAAGATATATTCATAAGAGCGCAAGCAAATGAGCCTTTAGATGAAAATGATGCATTCGTAAACAGCAGAGTTGTATGTAGAACTATAAACGGAGCTATGGAATTAGTTCCAACTGAAAAAGTTGATTATATGGATATATCTCCTAAGCAGGTTGTGTCTATAGCAACAGCTATGATACCATTCTTAGAGAATGATGACGCCAACCGTGCGCTTATGGGATCAAACATGCAACGTCAGGCAGTTCCACTAGTAAGAAGAGAAGCACCTATCATAGGTACGGGTGTTGAATATAGAGCAGCAAAAGACTCTGGAGCAGTTGTAGTAGCTAGAAATTCTGGTATAGCTGACAGAGTAAGTGCAGATGAAATAATAATAAAAAGAGAAGACGGAAATAAAGATAGATACAAGCTTCTTAAGTTTAAGCGTTCTAACCAAGGTACTTGCATAAATCAAACACCTATAATAAATAAAGGTGATAAAATTGAAGCAGGAGATGTTATAGCTGATGGACCATCTACTGAAATGGGAGAAGTAGCATTAGGAAGAAACTGCTTCATCGCATTCATGACATGGGAAGGATATAACTATGAGGATGCTATATTAATAAATGAAAGACTTGTAAAAGAAGATAGATTATCTACTATTCATATAGAAGAATATGAATGTGAAGCTAGAGATACTAAACTAGGACCAGAGGAAATAACTAGAGATATACCTAACGTCGGAGAAAGTGCTACAAAGAACTTAGACGAAAGAGGTGTAATCAGAATAGGTGCTGAAGTTGATTCTGGAGACATATTAGTAGGTAAAGTAACTCCTAAAGGAGAGACTGAACTTACTGCTGAAGAAAGATTACTTCGTGCAATATTCGGGGAAAAAGCTAGAGAAGTAAGAGATACTTCACTAAAAGTTCCTCATGGAGAATCTGGTATAATAGTTGATGTAAAAGTATTTACAAGAGAAAACGGAGATGATTTATCTCCAGGAGTTAATGAATTAGTTAGATGTTATATAGCTAAAAAGAGAAAAATAAGAGTTGGAGATAAGATGGCTGGACGTCATGGTAATAAAGGGGTTATCTCAAGGGTATTACCTGAAGAAGATATGCCATTTATGGAAAACGGACAACCACTTGATATAGTACTTAATCCACAGGGTATACCATCTCGTATGAACATCGGACAGGTTCTTGAGGTTCACTTAGGACTTGCTGCTAAAACTTTAGGATGGCATGTAGCTACATCAGTATTTGATGGAGCAAAAGAGCCAGACATAAGAAAAGCATTAGTTGAAGCAGGTTACCCAGATGATGGAAAAGTAACTTTATATGATGGTAGAACAGGAAATACATTCGACAATAGAATCACAGTAGGATATATGTACATGTTAAAACTGCATCACTTAGTTGATGATAAGTTACATGCAAGAAGTACAGGACCATACTCTTTAGTAACTCAACAGCCTCTTGGTGGTAAAGCACAATTTGGTGGTCAGAGATTCGGAGAGATGGAAGTTTGGGCACTTGAAGCATACGGTGCTGCACACATACTTCAAGAAATACTTACTGTTAAGTCTGATGACGTTGTAGGACGTGTTAGAACTTACGAAGCTATAGTTAAAGGTGAAAATATACCTGAGCCAGGTATTCCAGAATCATTTAAAGTTTTAATAAAAGAACTTCAAAGTTTATGCTTAGATGTAAAAGTATTAACAGAAGAAGATCAAGAAATAGAAGTTAGAGAATCTATAGATATCGATGAAGATGCTAAAGAATTTGAACTAGATGTTATGGAGAACATAGCTGAACTTGAAGAAAATAGCATAGTAGAAGAGATCGAAGATTTTGAATCAAACGAAGAAGTAGCAGAAGAATTAGAATTTGAAGAAGATGTAGTTTATGAAGAATTAAACTATGAAGATGAAGACTTTGATATATAGTTTCTTATTTTAAGTAAATCTCAAATAGAAGGGAGAGAACTCCTTGTTTGAACTAAACAATTTCGAGTCAATAAAAATAGCATTGGCTTCTCCAGAAAAAATAAGACAGTGGTCTAGAGGAGAAGTAAAAAAGCCTGAAACAATAAACTATCGTACACTTAAGCCAGAGAAAGATGGTCTTTTCTGTGAAAGAATATTTGGACCTCAAAAGGACTGGGAGTGTCACTGTGGTAAGTACAGAAGAGTAAGATATAAAGGTGTAGTTTGTGATAGATGTGGAGTAGAAGTAACTAAGGCTAAGGTAAGAAGAGAAAGAATGGGACATATAGAGCTAGCAGCTCCTATGTCTCATATCTGGTACTTCAAAGGTATACCAAGTAGAATGGGACTTTTACTTGATATGTCTCCTAGATCATTAGAGAAAATATTATATTTTGCATCTTACGTAGTAACTAATCCAGGAGAAACTGGATTAAATGAAAAGCAATTATTAACAGAAAAAGAATACAGAACTGCTGTAGAAAAGTATGGATATAATACTTTTGAAGTAGGTATGGGTGCTGAGGCTGTTAAGAAGCTTTTACAAAACATAGATTTAGAGCAACAAAGTAAAGAATTAAGAGCTGACTTAAAAGACAGTACAGGTCAAAAAAGAGTTAGAACTATAAGAAGATTAGAAGTTGTAGAGGCATTTAAGAAGTCTGGAAATAAGCCAGAATGGATGATATTAGATGCTATACCAGTTATCCCACCAGATTTAAGACCAATGGTTCAATTAGATGGGGGAAGATTCGCTACATCTGACTTAAATGACTTATACAGAAGAGTTATAAATAGAAATAATAGATTAAAGAGATTATTAGAGCTTGGAGCACCGGACATCATAGTAAGAAATGAAAAAAGAATGCTTCAAGAAGCTGTAGATGCTTTAATCGACAATGGTAGAAGAGGTAGACCGGTAACTGGACCTGGTAATAGACCATTAAAATCTTTATCAGATATGCTTAAAGGTAAGCAAGGACGTTTCCGTCAAAACTTACTTGGTAAGCGTGTTGACTACTCAGGACGTTCAGTTATAGTTGTTGGACCAGAACTTAAATTCTATCAATGTGGTCTTCCTAAGAAAATGGCACTTGAATTATTCAAACCATTTGTTATGGATAGATTAGTTAAAGAAGGATATGCACATAATATAAAGAGTGCGAAATCTATAGTAGAAAAAGTTAAACCGGAAGTATGGGATGTACTAGAAGATGTTATAGAAGGACATCCAGTAATGCTTAACCGTGCACCTACTCTACATAGACTAGGAATACAAGCATTTGAACCAGTTTTAGTTGAAGGTAAGGCTATAAAGCTACATCCTTTAGTATGTACAGCGTACAACGCTGACTTCGATGGAGACCAAATGGCAGTACACGTTCCGTTATCTGTTGAGGCTCAAGCTGAAGCTAGATTCTTAATGTTATCTGTAAATAACATACTTGCTCCTAAAGATGGTTCTCCTATAACTACACCTTCTCAGGATATGGTTTTAGGATGTTACTATTTAACAATAGAAGCTCAAGAAGGTGCTAAAGGTACTGGAATGATCTTCAAAGATTACAATGAAATGATGCTTGCTTATGATAATGATGCAGTTACACTACATTCTTTAGTTAAAGTAAGAAGAACTGTTGAAGGTGTTGGAACTGAATTAGTTGAAGCTACAGTTGGTAGATTTATATTCAATGAGAATATACCTCAAGATTTAGGATTTGTTGACAGAAATGAAGATAAGTTCGCTCTAGAAGTAGATTTCTTAGCTGATAAAAAATCATTAGGTAAGATAATAGATAAATGCTTTAGAAAACATGGAAACACAGTTACAGCTCAAATGTTAGACCATATAAAAGCTTTAGGATTTAAATACTCTACAAGAGGTGGTATAACTGTTGCCGTTGCAGATATGAAGATACCAGAAGCTAAAAAAGGTTTCATAAAAGAAGCTGAAACTAAAGTTGATAAATATGAAAAAGCATATAGAAGAGGTCTTATATCTAACGAGGAAAGATATGAGAGAGTAATAGAAACTTGGACAGAGACTACTGAAAAAGTTACTGATGCTCTTATGGCTAACCTAGATAGATTAAATAACATCTTCATAATGGCCCATTCAGGAGCCAGAGGTTCTAAGAACCAGATAAGACAGTTAGCAGGTATGCGTGGTCTGATGGCCAATGCATCTGGTAAGACGGTTGAGATACCAGTTAAATCTAACTTCCGTGAAGGTTTATCAGTACTTGAGTACTTTACATCTTCCCATGGAGCTAGAAAGGGTCTTGCCGATACAGCTTTACGTACAGCCGATTCAGGATACTTAACAAGAAGACTTGTTGATGTCAGTCAGGATGTTATAGTTAGAGATGTAGACTGTGGAACAGTTGAAGATACAGAAATCTTTGCAATAAAAGATGGAAATGAAGTTATAGAGGAACTATATGACAGAATAGTAGGAAGATATACTATAGAAGCTGTAGTTCATCCTACTACAGGTGAAGTAATTGTTGAAGCTGACTCTATGATACAAGAAGATCAAGCTGAAAGAATTATAGAAGCTGGTATAAAAATAGTTAAGATAAGAACTGTTCTTAATTGTAGAACTAACCATGGAGTATGTTCGAAGTGTTACGGTAGAAACTTAGCTACTGGTAAAGAAGTTAATATCGGAGAAGCTGTTGGTATAATAGCTGCTCAATCAATCGGTGAACCGGGTACACAGCTTACAATGCGTACATTCCATACAGGTGGGGTTGCCGGAGGAGATATAACACAAGGTCTTCCAAGGGTAGAGGAATTATTTGAAGCTAGAAAGCCAAAAGGTCTTGCTACTATAACTGAAATATCAGGTAGAGTAGAAATAGATGAAACTGGTAAGAGAAAAGAAGCTACAGTAGTTCCAGAACAAGGCGAAGCTCAAGTTTATGCTATACCTTATGGTTCTAGATTAAGAGTTAAAAATGGACAATATGTTGAAGCTGGAGAAGCTTTAACTCAAGGATCTATAAATCCTCATGATATCGTAAGGGTTAAAGGTATTGAAGGTGTTCAAGATTATGTTGTTAAAGAAGTTCAAAGAGTTTATAGAATGCAAGGGGTTGACATTAACGATAAACATATAGAAGTTATTGTTAGACAGATGTTATCTAAAGTTAAAGTTGAAGACCCAGGTGATACAGATTTATTACCAGGCGGATATGAAGACGTTCTTACATTCAATCAAACTAATGAAGATGCTGTAGCACAGGGATTAAGACCTGCTTCAGCTAAGAGAGTATTACTTGGTATAACTAAGGCATCTCTTGCAACAGAATCATTCTTATCAGCTGCATCATTCCAGGAAACTACTAGAGTATTAACAGAAGCTGCTATAAAAGGAAAAGAAGACCACTTAATAGGTCTTAAAGAAAATGTTATAATAGGTAAGTTAATACCAGCAGGTACAGGAATGAAAAGATATAAGAACATAGCTGTCGAAAAAATAGAAGAGTAATTTTACTTTACTATATAAATTAAACATAACTTGACATAAAGCATCTCTGGTGCTAAAATGTAAAGGTATGTAAAATAAAGATATTAAATATTACTAAGAGATTCAAACCTCTTAGTAATATTTTAAATATATTTTATTTTTACTTTAAAAAGCATAATAATATGCACCAAACTAAAATTCTAAAAATACACTTGTTGTGTTTTATAGACATTTAATTAGTGAGCTGTAGCATTAGCTACATGCTTATATCAATATGGATTCATATTGATGTGGTTGGCGGTCATTTTAAGATCGAAAAATTTGGAAGGAGGTGCAGATGATGCCAACAATTAACCAATTAGTTCGTAAGAAAAGAAAAGCGATAGAAAAGAAATCTACTGCTCCAGCATTACAAAAGGGATATGATTCTTTACACAAGAAAGCAACTGATACTAGTGCTCCACAAAAAAGAGGAGTTTGTACTTCAGTTAAAACATTTACTCCAAAGAAACCTAACTCAGCTTTAAGAAAAGTAGCAAGAGTTAGATTAACTAATGGTATAGAAGTTTCTGCTTATATACCAGGAGAAGGACACAACTTACAAGAGCATAGTGTTGTTCTTATAAGAGGAGGAAGAGTAAAAGACCTTCCTGGGGTTAGATACCACATATTAAGAGGTACATTAGATACAGCTGGTGTTGATAAGAGAATGCAAGCAAGATCTAAGTACGGTGCTAAGAGACCTAAACCTGCAAAAAAATAGTAAATAAAAGCTAATTATAGTTCGGTGCTTTAAATATATATATATTTATGGCATCACGGCATTTTATGTAATGTCGAGTACCTATGATTTAAGATTAAATAATTAAGGAGGGAAGCAAAATGCCAAGAAAAGGTAATGTTCCAAAAAGAGAAGTTTTACCAGATCCTTTATACGGAAGTCAGGTAGTAACTAAGTTAATAAACAATTTAATGATAGATGGAAAAAAAGGGAAATCTCAAAAGATAGTATATGATGCTTTCGAAATGATAGCTGAAAAAACTGGAGAAAATTCTTTAGAGGTTTTCGAAGCGGCTATGAACAACATAATGCCTGTTTTAGAAGTTAAAGCTAGAAGAGTTGGTGGAGCTAACTACCAAGTTCCAATAGAAGTTAGACCTGAAAGAAGACAAACTTTAGGTTTAAGATGGTTAGTAAACTATACTAGAGCTCGTGGTGAAAAAGGTATGGTTGAAAAACTAGCTAAAGAAATAATGGATGCTGCTAATAACACAGGAGCTTCTGTTAAGAAGAAAGAAGATACTCACAAAATGGCAGAGGCTAATAAAGCATTTGCTCACTACAGATTCTAATAATAGGATATATTTGATATCCTATTAAAGGATATCGTAAGGAGGATAACCATGACTAGAAAGTTTCCTTTAGAAAGAACTAGAAATATAGGAATAATGGCTCATATAGATGCAGGAAAAACTACTACTACAGAAAGAATCCTATTCTACACTGGGCAAACTCATAAAATAGGAGAAACTCACGAAGGAGCTTCTCAAATGGACTGGATGGAGCAAGAGAAGGAAAGAGGTATAACAATAACTTCTGCCGCTACTACTGCTGCTTGGAAAGACCATAGAATAAACATAATAGATACTCCAGGACACGTAGACTTCACAGTTGAAGTTGAAAGATCATTAAGAGTTCTTGATGGTTCTGTTGCAGTTTTCTGTGCTAAAGGTGGGGTTGAACCTCAATCTGAGAACGTATGGAGACAAGCTGACAACTACGAAGTACCTAGAATGGCATTCGTAAACAAAATGGATATAATGGGTGCAGATTTCTACAACGTTGTAGAAATGATGAAAAATAGATTAGGAGCAAATGCTGTTCCAGTTCAATTACCAATAGGTAAAGAAGACTGGTTAGAAGGTGAAGTTGACCTAGTTGAAATGTGTGCTCATGTATACAAAGATGATTTAGGTGTTGAAATAGTGAAAACTGAAATACCTGAAGATATGAAAGAATTAGCTCAAGAGTGGAGAGAAAAGCTTGTAGAAGCTGTTGCTGAAACTGATGAAGAGTTAATGATGAAATATCTTGAAGGTGAAGAATTCACTGTAGAAGAAATAAAAACTGCTATAAGAAAAGCTACTATAGCATGTGAAATGAACCCAGTATTCTGTGGTTCTGCTTACAAAAATAAAGGTGTTCAGTTATTATTAGATGGTGTTGTTGATTATTTACCAGCTCCAACTGATATACCAGCTATAAAAGGTATATTAGAAGATGGTGAAGAAGCAGAAAGACATGCATCTGATGAAGAACCTTTCTCAGCTTTAGCATTCAAGATAATGACTGACCCATTCGTAGGGAAGTTAGCATTCTTCAGAGTTTACTCTGGAGTAATATCAAGTGGATCTTACCTTCTAAACTCTACTAAGAACAAGAGAGAGAGATTAGGACGTATACTACAAATGCATGCTAATACAAGAGAAGAAATAACTGAAGTATATGCAGGAGATATCGCTGCAGCTGTTGGATTAAAAGATACTACAACTGGAGATACTTTATGTGATCCAGCTAATCCAATAGTACTTGAAACTATGGAATTCCCTGAGCCAGTTATATCTGTTGCTATAGAACCTAAATCAAAAGCTGCTCAAGAAAAGATGGGTGTAGCTCTTCAGAAATTAGTTGAAGAAGATCCAACTTTCAGAGTTAGAACTGATGAAGAAACAGGACAAACTATAATTTCAGGTATGGGTGAATTACACTTAGAGATCATAGTAGATAGATTATTAAGAGAATTTAAAGTTGAAGCTAACGTTGGTGCTCCACAAGTTGCTTATAGAGAAACTATAACTCAACCAGTTGATATTGAGTACAAATACTCTAAACAATCAGGTGGTAGAGGTCAGTATGGTCACGTTAAGATCAGAGTTAACCCTCAAGATCCAGGTTCTGGATACAAATTCGAAAACAAAACTGTTGGTGGATCTGTACCTAAAGAATATGTTGGACCAACTGATGCAGGTATACAAGGAGCTATGGCTGCTGGTGTAGTTGCTGGATTCCCAGTTGTTGACGTTGCTGTTGAATTATACGATGGTTCTTACCATGAAGTCGATTCATCAGAAATGGCATTCAAAATGGCAGGATCAATGGCTATGAAAGATGCTCTTAAAAAAGGTAACTCTGTGTTACTTGAGCCATACTTCAAAGTAGAAGTTGTTACTCCAGAAGATTACATGGGAGACGTTATGGGTGGATTAAACTCTAAGAGAGGTTTAATACAAGGTATGGAAGCTAGATCTGGTGCACAAATAATAACTGCATTCGTTCCACTTTCAGAAATGTTTGGATACTCTACTGAGTTAAGATCATCTACTCAAGGTCGTGCAACTTATACAATGATATTTGATCATTATGCACAAGTACCAGCTTCAGTTGCTAAGAAAATAGCTGAAGGTAAATAATTAATTAATTAAATTAATTTTGTATATAATAAGTAAGGCGAGGTTTATCCTCGTCTTACAAAAAATAAACCAATATTAAAGGGAGGAATTCAAAATGGCTAAAGCTAAATTTGAAAGAAATAAACCACACGTTAATATAGGAACTATAGGTCACGTTGACCACGGTAAAACTACATTAACTGCAGCAATAACAAAAACATTATTCGATAGATATCAATTAGGAGAAGCAGTAGACTTCGCTAATATAGATAAAGCTCCAGAAG
>NZ_JBOFKN010000053.1:0-24484 GCF_051657365.1 Paraclostridium sp. | reverse complement strand
AATAAAGATTATGTGGTTATTATAGCAAAGAGGATACACCTGTTCCCATTCCGAACACAGAAGTTAAGCTCTTTAGCGCCGATGGTACTTGGTGGGAAGCTGCCTGGGAGAGTAGGACGTAGCCGCGTAATCTTTTTTATTTTACAAAAAAATAAAGGGTTTTTATATTCTCATGTAGAATTTATTATATGTGGGGAGAATTTTAAGCATAAAAAAACTGAATAAATTTAAATATATTTAGGTTCTTAAATTTGAGATTAATAGGGAAAGAGGTGTAAATCCTCTACAGTCCCCGCTACTGTAATGCAGACAAACTCTATTTACCACTGTTTAAACGGGAAGGTTAGAGTAAGGATGAAGCTAAGTCAGGAGACCTGCCTGGTATATTGAACTAGGTTCTCGGGGGTTATAGAATTTAAATGTCAAAGTTTTTTATTTATAGACGATAATACACTTAAAGACTTAACTCTACGGTTAGGTCTTTTTTTAATTCAAAATATAAGGAGGTAGCTATGCAACTTTTTGAATATACAGTTGAAAATATACATCCATTAAGTGAACTACATATGAAAGCAGCAAAAGAAAGATTAGATAAATTGATAAAACCAGTTGGCAGCTTAGGTAAATTAGAAGATATATGCATACAACTTTCTGGTATATGTGAGAAAAAATATTTTGAAATAGATAAAAAAGCTATTATTGCATTTGCAGGAGACCATGGAGTTTATGAAGAAGGGGTAGCACCAGATCCTCAAAAAATTACTAGACTTCAATTTCCTAATTTTACAAAAGGAATATGTGGTGTAGGAGCTATATCAAAATTTGTAGATGCAGATGTTGTAGCGATTGATTTAGGTATAAATACAGATGAAAAATTAGAAGGTGTTTTAGATTATAAGATTAGAAAAGGTACTTCTAATATGGCTAAAGGACCTGCAATGACTAGAGAAGAAGCTATTAGATGTTTAGAAGTTGGAATAGAAATAACTAATGAATATATAGCTAAAGGATATAACCTTATAGGTATTGGGGAAATGGGAATTTGTAACACCACTCCAAGTAGTGCGATAGTTTCTGTTATAGCAGGTTGCGATCCAGCTGAAGTTACAGGAATAGGAGCGGGACTTAGAAAAGATAGAGTAGCACACAAAGCTAACACTATAAGAAGAGCTATAGAATTAAATAAGCCAGATAAATCAGATGGAGTTGATATATTAGCTAAAGTTGGAGGGTTTGAGATAGGTGGTATGGCTGGAGTTATATTATCTTGTGCAGCGAATAGGATTCCAATAGTTATTGATGGGTTTATATCATATGCAGCAGCGCTTATAGCCTATACTATAAATCCTATGACTAAAGAATATATGATAGCTTCACATATATCAGCAGAGTCAGGAGCGAAAAAAGCTCTGGAAATTTTAGATTTAAGCCCTATGCTTAATATGGATATGAGATTAGGGGAAGGAAGTGGATCGGCACTTGCTTTTAATATTATAGAGGCGGGAAATTATGCTTATAATAATATGGCCACTGTAGATGAAGTGGATATAGGAAAATAAGAAGGTGAATTTATGAGCAAGTTAATTTTAGTTACTGGAGGATCTAGGTCTGGGAAAAGTAGTTTTGCAGAAAGCTTATGTAAAAATAGAAAGAATTCTACTGCATATATAGCTACATCTACTCCATTTGATGAAGAGATGAAAGATAGAGTTAGAAAACATAAAGAAAGTAGACCTAGCGACTGGAAAACATATGAAATTTATAAAGATATATATACTATAATTAAAGATATATATAACAGTCATCAAACTGTAATATTAGATTGCGTAACTTTATTAGTTAATAATCTTATGTTTGAATATGGAATAGATTTTGATAATTGTACTTCAGAAGAAACTAATAAAATGGAAATTTACATAAAAGATCAGATTGAAAAATTAATAAAAGAAGTAGAAACTACAGATTTATATTTTGTAATAGTAACAAATGAACTAGGTATGAGCTTAGTGCCAGATAATAAGCTTTGTAGAGTATATTCTGATATAGTAGGTAGAATGAATCAATATATAGCTAAATGTTCAGATGAAGTTTACTTTGTAGTTAGTGGTATACCTATGAAGATTAAGGAGTAAATTATGAAAAGATTTATAGGAATATTACAGTTTTTAACTAGGATTCCAATAAGGGTAAATATAGGATTTGATGATGAATTTCATAAGACCATGTATTATTTTCCGTTGGTAGGATTTGTTTTAGGAGCTTTATATTTTATAATTGGACTAGTATCAAGTATTTTTTTTGATAGCTATATAACCTCTGTAAATGTATTAATAGCCACTGTTATATTAACGGGAGGGCTTCACCTAGATGGAGTAGGAGACACTTTTGATGGAATATATAGCTATAGAGATAAAGATAGAATATTAGAGATAATGAAAGACTCAAGATTAGGAACTAATGCTATGCTTTCTGTATTGTTTTTAATGCTTATGAAATTAGGTTTAGTATATGCTATAGTAGAGTCAGGGCATTTATATAATCTAATATTCATGCCAGTATTTGCAAGAATGGCAATTGTAATAGCTTCTTATAAAAGTGTAACACCGAGAGAAAATGGAATGGGTAATGTGTTTATAGGCAAGCCAAATTTGAAAATTATATTAATTGGGATAACATATACAATTTTATTAATATTAGTTATAGCAAATACATTGTTTAATTTAAATTCAGTAAGCATTATAAAAATAATATCATTTATACCTATAATGATTATACTTACAAGATTTTTTGTGAAATACATATATACTAAAATAGATGGTATAACAGGTGATATATTAGGATGTACATCAGAGCTTATGGAAGTAGTCTATTTAATATATATATATTTAATATTTGGATTAAAATAAGAGGTGAATAGATGCCTAGGATAATATTAGTAAGACATGCAACAACAAATGATAATATAAAAGGAAATCTATCAGGCCATATAGATAGTGAATTAAGTGATTTAGGAAAAAAACAAATACTCAAATTAACTAAATTTCTTGAAAGTGAGAATATTGATTGTATATATACAACTACATCTACTAGAACTAAGCAAACAATATTAGATATAGCAAATTCTAGAAATATTAAAATTTTAGAAAAAGAAAATTTAAAAGAAATTAGCTTTGGGGATTTTGAAGGAATAAGCTTTGAAGTTATAAAATCAAAATATCCAAATGAATTTGAAAAATTAATAAAAGAAGGATTTGAGTATAAGTATCCTAATGGAGAAAGCTTGATAGACTCTTATAAAAGAGTATGTAATGAATTAGATGACATAATGATTGAAAACAAAGAAAATACTATTTTGATATGTGCTCATGCAGGAACTATAAGAAATATAATATCTTATTTAATAGGAAAGACATATGAGTATCACTGGAATTTTAAAATAGATAATGCATCGGTAAGTATTATTGATATAGTGGATGAATTTCCAGTAATTCAAACGCTTAACAACACTGCTTATTTGATATAAAATATAAATTGACATAAATTAGGTTTTTCGTTGAAGATTAATAGGGAAAAAGGTTAAAAACCTTTGCAGCCCCCGCTACTGTAGTACTGACGAAACTATTAGACACCACTGTGATTATTTACGGGAAGGAATAGAAGTAGGATGAAGTTAAGCCAGGAGACCTGCCTAGTTTATGGATATAAAATCTTCGGGGTGAAGGATTTTTAAAATTGGTGAAGTGTATACATTTTTAAAAACCTATCCTCATTTGGATAGGTTTTTTTATTAAGAAGGGAGCAAATTTAAAATGAGTAAATCACTAATGTTTTTAGGAACAGCATCTAATGTTGGGAAAAGTACTTTAGGAGCTGGGATATGTAGAATATTAAAACAAGATGGATATAAGGTGGCACCCTTTAAATCTCAAAATATGGCCTTGAACTCATATATAACCAAAGATGGTTTAGAAATGGGTAGAGCACAAGTTACTCAGGCAGAGGCCTGTGGCATTGAACCAGATGTAAGAATGAATCCTATATTATTAAAGCCTGCAGGTAAAAATAGATGCCAAGTTATAGTTAATGGAAAAGTAATGAACACTGTTAGCTCTAGCATATATCATGATTATAAAAATGATTTAGCTAATATGTTAAAGGATATTTATGCAGATTTAAGCAATGAATATGAAGTTATTGTTTTAGAGGGAGCGGGAAGTTGTGCAGAAATAAACTTAAAAGATAGAGATATAGCCAATATGGGAATGGCAGAAATTGCAGATGCTCCTGTAATTTTAGTTGCTGATATTGATAGAGGTGGAGTTTTTGCATCGATAGCTGGAACAATGTTATTACTAGAAGAGAAAGAACGAGCTAGAGTTAAAGGTGTTATTATAAATAAGTTTAGAGGAACAGTAGATCTTTTGCAATCAGGTATAGATATGTTAGAAGAAATAATAAAGGTTCCAGTTTTGGGAGTTGTGCCGTATAGTGATTTGAATATAGAAGATGAAGATAGTGTAACTGATAGATTTAATAAACAATTTAGGAAAAATGATATAAATATAGAAGTTATTAAAACCCCGTACATGTCTAATTTTACAGATATTCACATGCTAGAAATACAAGAAGATGTAAGCGTTAGATATATAGAGAAAGGTCAGTCTTTATCTAATCCAGATATGTTAATAATACCTGGAAGTAAAAATACTATAGAAGATTTAATTTATTTAAGAGAAAGTGGATTAGAAAAGCAAATAAAAGACTTACACAATCAAGGTAAGTTCATATTTGGGATTTGCGGAGGATATCAACTTTTAGGTAAAAAAATTTATGACCCAGATGGAATAGAAGGTTCTATAAAAGAAATAGATGGATTGGGACTTTTAGATATAGAAACTATCTTTGAAGAAGAAAAAGTGACTACTCAAGTCGAGGCTATAATAAAGGACAACTTAAATGGGTATTTAAATGATGTATGTAACAATGGAGTAAAAGGTTATGAAATACATATGGGAACAACTAGAGGAATAAAGCAACCATTAAATACTATAGTAAAGAAATTAGGTGAAGATGTTTCTTATACGGAAGGATGTATAAATGAAGAAGATAATGTAGTAGGTACATATCTTCATGGAATATTCGACAACTCAGAGTTTACAAGAAATTTATTAAACTCAATAAGGGTTTTTAAAGGATTAGAAAAAGTAGAGATTTCTATAAATTCTTTTGAAGAATTTAAGAATAAAGAATATGACAAATTAGCAGATATACTAAGAGAATCGTTAGATATAGAAAAAATATATGAAATTATAAATGGTTAGGTGGTAGTATGAAAAAAATATTGATAGCAGGAACAAGTAGTGGTGTAGGTAAAACAACTATATCACTAGGAATAATGCAAGCATTAACTAAGAGAAAAATAAAAGTACAACCATATAAAGTAGGTCCAGATTATATAGATCCTTCTTATCATACATTTATAACAGGAAGAGATTCAAGAAATTTAGATTCATATATGTTAGATGATGAAAAAATTAAATACATAGTAAAAAATGCTTCTGAAAATGCAGATATATCAGTGATTGAAGGGGTTATGGGACTTTATGATGGGTTTGGTATTGATTTGGATGCATGTACAAGCTCATATACATCTAAGTTATTAAAAGCACCAGTTATATTAGTTATAAATGGAAAGGCAATGTCATCTTCTGCAGCAGCTATGGTATTAGGATATAAACAGTTAGATAAAAATGTAAATATAAAAGGTGTAATTGTAAATAATGTAAGAACTAAAGGACATTACGATCTCATAAAAGAAGCTATAGAAACATATTGTAAAACAGAAGTTTTAGGATATTTCCCTCCAAATGAAAAATTTTCGTTAGAGTCAAGGCATTTAGGGTTAGTTCCAAGTGTAGAAATTAATTCTTTAACAGAAAAGTTTAATGACCTAGGAGATGAAATTGAAAAATACATAAATATAGATAGATTACTTGATATAGCCGAAAGTGATGATATAGAAAGTAATTTTGACTTAAGCAATTTAACTAATTTTAAAAATAAAAAAATAGCAGTAGCTTATGATAAAGCTTTTAATTTTTATTATAAAGAGAACTTAGATTTATTAAGTCAAATGGGAATAGAAATTGTAAAGTTTAGTCCTTTAAATGACGACTGTGTACCTACAGCCGATTGTATATACATAGGGGGAGGATTTCCAGAAATATTTGCGAAAGAATTAGATGCAAATGAGAGTATGAGAAAATCAATAAAAGAAGCTCACAATAATTGTATACCTATATATGCTGAGTGTGGAGGATTAATGTATCTAGGTGAAAAACTTAAAGATTCGGATAATATGGAATTTAATATGGTAGGAATTTTCAAAGGTATTAGTGAAATGACTAAATCGCTAAAACGATTTGGGTACTGTGATGGAATCGCTAAAGTAGATACAATACTTTCTAAAAAAGGGGATGTAATTAAAGGTCATGAATTTCATCATTCAATTTTTAACAGTGAAGAAGAGTGCGCCTATAAAATGGTTAAAAAAAGAGGCAATAAAGTTGTAGATGAATGGGATGGAGGATATTGCAAAGGAAACACTTTAGCTACATATTTACATACTCACTTTTATAATAATTTAGATGCAATAATAAATTTTATAGGAGGAAGCAATGATTAGTTTAACTATAAGTGTAATGGTTATTGCATATATATTAGATTTAATAATAGGAGATCCTTATTCTTTTCCGCACCCAGTTAGATTTATTGGCAATTTAATAAGATTTGTAGAAACGAAAATAAGAAATATTGCAAAAACAAAAAAACAATTAAAAATAGGTGGATTTATATTATGGATTGTAACTGTTGGAACTACACTTACAGTAACTAGTTTGATTTTAAATATATTTATGGTAAGTAAAATATTATATATGATTATATCTTCAGTAATATTATATACAACTTTATCTACAAAATGTTTAGCCGATGAAGCTAAAAAAATATATGAAGTGTTAAAAATGGGAGATATAGAAAAATCAAGAAAGCAGTTATCTTATATAGTAGGTAGAGACACAACAAGTTTAAATGAACAAGAAATAATTAGAGCAACAGTTGAAACAGTAGCAGAAAATACAGTAGATGGAATAATAGCTCCTATGATGTATGGGTTTATAGGTGGACCGGTACTTGCTATGAGTTACAAAGCTATAAATACTTTAGATTCTATGGTGGGATATAAAAATGAAAAGTATGGGGATTTAGGATTTGCATCAGCTAAAATTGATGATATTGCAAATTTTATACCTGCAAGAATAACTCCATTTTTTATGATGATAGCAAGTTTACTCCTTGGATTTAATGCAAAAGAAAGCATACATATTGCAATAAGGGATAGAAAAAATCACAAAAGTCCAAACTGTGCATACTCAGAAGGTGCAGTTGCTGGAGCACTAGAAGTTCAACTAGGCGGAACTAATATGTATTTTGGCAAAGAAGTTTATAAACCTACGATAGGTGAGAAACATAGAGAGCTAGAAATAGAAGATATTATAAGAACTAATAAAATAATGTATGCTACATCTTTTGTAGCTTTAATAATATTTTCAGTTGCAACTTATTTAATAGCATTTTAGATAGAGGGTGAAATAATGAAAAATCTTGGTCATGGAGCTAATGTAGAAGATATGTGTAAAACATATAATAAAAATTCAAAAGACATAATAGACTTTAGTTCCAATATAAATCCGTATTTAATAGATAATATAGAAAAATATTTATTAGAAGGGTTAAAAGAATGTGTTAATTATCCAGATATAAATTATACAAACTTAAAAAATAACATAGCTAAATATTTAGGTATAAACAGTTCATTTATAATACCAGGCAATGGTGCAACAGAGATAATCTATTTGCTAATGAAGAGCATAGATAAAAGATTGGCTATATTAAATCCTACTTTTTCAGAGTATGAAAGGGGAGCCAAGTTAAATAATTTAGAAGTTGTAAATTTGTATCTAGATAAAGAGAAAGATTTTGAAATAGATATAGATAATATTAAGAAAAATATAGATAAATTTGATAGTTTATTTATATGTAATCCATCAAATCCAATTGGAAAAGTATATAACTTAGATGGATTATTAAAACTTTTAAATAAATATAATAAGTTACTAATAATTGATGAAACATTTATGGAATTTACAGAAGAAGAGCAAAAATATAGTTTAGTAAAATATATAGGTGAAAATAAAAATATATTTATTATAAAAGCAGTAACAAAGTTTTTTGGAATGCCAGGGCTTAGGCTTGGATATGGCGTTTGCAGTAATGAAACTTTGCTTGAAAAAATGTATATAATAAAGGAACCTTGGAGCATAAATACTTTTGCAAATAAACTTTCAGATTATATTTTTCAAGATGAAAAATATATAAAAGATAGTAAAAACTATTTTGTAAAAGAAAGAAAATTTATGATGGACAACTTAAACAAGATAAATAGTATTAAGTCTTATAAAACAGACACTAATTTTATATTAATTAAATTAAAAGAAAAAAAAGCTAACAAATTAAAAGAAGAGCTATTTATAGACGCAAACTTACTTATAAGAGATGCATCAAATTTTAAAAATTTAGATGATAATTATATAAGAGTTGCTATAAAAAGCCACGAAGAAAATGTAGAACTAATAAATCAACTAAATAAATTTCTAGGAGAATAGAATGAAATCACGTGGAATATGTCCAGCCTCTTGTGGAGAGTTTGTTCAAGGAATGATAAAAGAAAAAGAATATTTATCATCATATGCTATAGATAAATATTCAATAGTTACCTTAGAAGAAAAACTAGAGGATGTAAATAGAGGTCCTTTAAAAGCGAGAAAAGCAATAGAAGAAGTTTTTAAGTATTTCAATTTACCAAAGAAGGAAATAAGAAATATATCTATAGACATAAACAGTGATATCCCAATTAGTAAGGGTATGGCAAGCTCAACAGCAGATATAGGAGCAACTATAAGAGCTACATTAAATCTTATAGGCAGAGATTTAGATGAATATGAAATATCCAAACTTGCAACTAGGATAGAGCCTACTGATTCTATTTATATTAAAGAAAATACAATTTTTAATCCATTAGATGCAAGTGTGATAAAAAAAATAGGATGTTTAGATAAAGGGAAAGTATTAATACTAGAACCTAATGAAAGATTAAGCACTAAGCATATAAGAAAGAAAGAAAACTATCAAAAACTAAAAAAGCAGAATAAATATATAATTGAATATGCTTTTAAACTTTTAGAACAAGGAATACGAAATAAAGATTTAAATTTAATTGGACAAGCTTGTAATATAAGTAGTGTTGCTAATGAAAATATACATAAGAAAAAATATTTAAATGAAATAATAGATATTTCAAAAGATTATGGAGCTTGTGGAGTTAATATTGCACATAGTGGAACGGTAATAGGAATATTGCTAGAAGTTGATATGGATGAAGAAAAACTTAAGGAAAAACTTATAGATAGAAAAATCGATAAAAAATATAAAAAAATATACACAGCAAATATAATAGCTGGGGGACTTAGGAGTGAATAAAAATGGAATACATTAAGAATCCTATGATGATAGAAACTAAGAGCTTTGAAATAATACAGGGAATAATCGATGAAATAAGACCAGATTATAAATTTAAAAATGAGTTGGAAGAAAAAATAATAAAAAGAGCAATACACACTACAGCTGATTTTGAGTACTTAGATATATTAAAAATTTCTGAAATAGCAGTAGAAAAAATAATTAATGCTTTAAATGAAAAAGCAACTATATACACAGATACTAATATGGCATTAAGTGGTATAAATAAAAGAAAGTTAGATGCTCTAGGTTGCAAGTATAAATGTTTTGTAAGTGATGAAGAGGTAGCAAAATTAGCGAAAGAAAAAGGGATAACAAGATCGATGGCAGCTGTAGAAGTTGCATCACAAGAAGAAGGTAAAAAAGTATTTGTACTTGGAAATGCACCAACAGCTCTATATAAGGTTATGGAAATGCATAATACAAATAAATTACAAGTAGAGGCTGTAGTTGGAGTTCCTGTTGGGTTTGTAGGTGCAGAAGAATCAAAAGATGAGTTAGAAAAAACTGATATTCCATACATAATATCTAAAGGTAGAAAAGGTGGAAGTAATTTAGCCGCAGCTATAATAAATGCAATTTTATATGCAATGTAAGGTGATATTATGGAAGAATATGTTTACATAGATGGAAAGAAATATAAAAGAGGTTATACAACTGGATCATGCGCAACAGGTGCTGCTAAAGCAGCTACATATATGTTACTGACACAATTAACTATAGAATCTATAAATATAGATACGCCCAAAGGAATACCTTTAAACTTAAAGGTAGAAAACATAAATATAAATGATAATTATGTTGAATGCTCTATACAAAAAGATGGAGGAGACGATATAGATGCAACTCATAAAATGGATATATACGCTAGAGTTGAGTTTATAGACTCCGAAGATATTTTAATAACTGGAGGAATAGGAGTAGGAACAGTAACTAAAAAAGGTTTAGGAATAGATATTGGAGAAGCTGCAATAAATAAAACACCAAGAGCTATGATAGATAAAGAAGTTAGAAAGATTTTAGGTGAAAAGAGAGGGATTAAAGTTACTATATTTGCACCAGAAGGTGAAACTGTAGCAAAAAAAACTTTTAATCCTAGATTAGGTATAGTAGGAGGAATATCAATAATTGGAACTACAGGAATAGTAGAACCGATGAGTGACGAAGGCTGGAAAAAATCTTTATCAATAGAGTTAGAGATGAAAAAAGCTCAAGGTCTGGATAAGATAATTTTAGTTCCAGGAAATCATGGAGAAATGTTTATAAGAGAAACATTAGGGATTGATATGAAATATGTAGTTAGAACCAGTAACTTTATAGGATACATGTTAAAAGAAGCTCAAAGAATTGGATTCAATAAAATTCTTATGGCTGGACATTTAGGAAAGTATGTAAAGATAGCAGGTGGAATATTTAATACTCATAGCAAAGTTGCAGATGCTAGAAATGAAATATTAATAGCAAACTTAGCTATTATGAATGCACCTTTTGAACTTATTAAAAAAGTAGACCAATGTGTTACTACAGAAGAATTTATAGAAATACTTAATGATGAATATGATGAATATAAAAAAATTTACAATATACTTTCAAACAAATGTAAAGAAAGAATAGATATATATCTTAATGATGACGGTATAGATGTTGAAGTGATGATATTCTCTATGGAAAAAGAATTGCTTGGAGAGTCGAAAAAAGCTGGCGATTTAAAGGAGGTATTTTATGATTAACATTATAGGATTAGGTCCTGGTAACATAGGATACTGCACAAAATTAGGCGAAGAATTAATATATAACTCAGATGTTGTTATTGGAGGCAAAAGAAATCTAGATAGCATATGTGGATTTAAAGGAGAAAAGATAGAACTAAATACGAACTTAAAAGAAATTGTGGAATATCTTAATAAAAATAAAAATAAAAATATTTCAGTTATAGCTTCTGGAGACCCATCTATATATGGTATCGGTAAATACTTATCAAATAACATTGATAAAGATAATCTAAATATTGTTTCAGGTATAAGTTCAATGCAGTATATATTTTCAAAGATATTTATTGATATGAATGACTTATATATAACAAGTAGTCATGGTAAAACACCTGACTTTGATTACATACTTAATCATAAAAAAGTTTGTATGGTTACAGATAATAAAATTGGACCGTATGAAATAGCAAATGAAATTTTAAAAAGAAAATTGAACAAAGTTATGGTGGTTGGAGAAAATCTTTCTTATGAGAATGAAAAAATTACAATAGCTAGACCAAATGAGATAGTAAAGGTAGAAAAATTTGATATGAATGTTGTGGTGATATTAGATGAAAAATAGTGATTTTATAACAGGAGAGGTACCGATAACAAAAGAAGAAGTACGAGCTATATCTATAAATAAATTGAATTTAAAAGATAAAAAAACATTCTTAGACATAGGCGCAGGAACTGGGAGTGTTAGTGTCGAAGTAGCATATAATTACCCACATATTGAGGTAATATCTATAGAATGCAAGGAAAAAGCTATTGAGTTAATAAATAAAAATATAGAGAAATTTAAACTTGATAACATTAACGTTATAAAAGGATATGCTCCGATAGACATAGATAACAAAGTAGATTCTATATTTATTGGAGGAAGTGGACCAAATTTAAAAGAGATTTTAGAGTGGTCTAAAATTAATTTAAATGAAGGTGGAACTTTAGTTGCTAACTTCATAATAATAGATACTTTCTATAAAACTTTAAATTTATTAAGAGAATTAGGTTTTGAGAATATAGAAGCGAGCGTGTTAAATGTAGCAAAATTAGAAAAGTTAGGAAAAGGTGAGTATTTCAAACCTTTAAACCCAATATATATAATATCTTGTAAAAAGGGAGAGAAAGATTATGAATAAAGTACATTTTGTAGGAGCAGGACCAGGAGATAAAGATTTAATAACATTAAAGGGATACAAGCTATTAAGTGAAGCTGATGTGGTTATATATGCAGGATCATTAGTAAATCCAGAGCTACTTGATTATTGTAGGGAAGGTTGCGAAATTCATAATAGTGCATCTATGGACTTACAAGAAATAATAGATGTTATGCAAAATGGAATAAAAAATAATAAAAAAGTAGTAAGACTTCAAACTGGAGACTTTTCTATATATGGCTCAATAAGAGAACAAGTAGAGGAATTGGCGAAACTTGATATGGATTATGATTGTACTCCAGGTGTAAGTTCTTTTTTAGGAGCAGCATCAGCGTTAGGTGTTGAATATACTGTGCCTGAAATATCTCAAAGTGTTGTAATAACAAGAATGGAGGGAAGAACTCCAGTACCTGAAAAAGAAAGTATAGAATCTTTTGCAAAACATCAAACATCGATGGCTATATTTTTATCAATTCACGATATAGAGAAAGTTGTAGAAAGATTACATGAAGGTGGATATCCAATGGATACTCCAATTGCAGTTGTATATAAAGCAACTTGGCCTGAAGAAAAAATAGTAAAAGGAACATTAGAAAATATAGCTGGAAAAGTTAAAGAAAATGAAATAAACAAGACAGCTTTAATATTAGTAGGAAGATTTTTAGGAGAAGAGTATAAAAACTCGAAGCTATATGACAGGGATTTTAAACATGAATACAGAAAGTAAAATAGCTTTTATAACTCTAACAGAAAACGGAAAAAATTTAGCTTTGAATATTAGTAAAATATTGGGTGAAGGTGATATTTATATTACTGAAAAGTTAGCATCTAAAATGGATAAATCAAGTTGTAAAATTATTGATGGTAAATTATCAAACTATATGGATATTTTATTTAAAAATTACGAATCATTAATTTTTATAATGGCTACAGGAATCGTAGTAAGGTCTATTGCCAAGCATATAAAAAATAAATTTGAAGACCCAGCTATTTTAGTAATTGATGAAAAAGGTAACAATGTGATAAGTTTGCTTAGTGGTCATATGGGTGGAGCTAATGAAATGACTAATTATATAAGTGGTCTTATAGGTGCAAATCCTGTAATAACTACAGCTACAGATGTTAACGATAAAAGTTCATTGGATATGATAGCTAAAAGCTTAAATGCACACATAGATAATTTTAGAGAAAATGTAAAAGAAGTTAACTCTTTATTGGTTAATGATGGAAAAGTAGGTATATATATAGATGGAAATTATAAGGTTGATACTAGAGGATTTATAACCATTAAAAATATTAATGAATTCCATAGGCAAGACAATTTAGATAAAATTATTTACATAACTAATAAAAGTATAACGGACATAAAAACTAATAAAATTATAAAGGTAGTTCCAAAGGATATTGTAATAGGTATGGGATGCAGGCGAAATACTCCATATGAAGAAATAAATAGCGCATTAGAAGATATTTTAAATAAATATAATTTAGATAAACATGCTATAAAAAAAATAGGCAGTGTGGAAGTAAAAAAGGATGAACTAGGAATCATAAAATTGGCAAATGTATTAAATATACCTTTTGAAACTATTAGCATAGAAGAAATTCAAAAGATTGACTATAGATTTGAAAAATCAGAGTTTGTAAAAAAGAGTATAGGAGTTTACTGTGTAGCGGAACCGGTAGCTTATATATTGAGTGATAAAAACCTTATAATTAATAAACATAAATATAAGGGAATAACTTTTTCGATAGGGAGATTAAACATATGATTTATGTAATAGGTATAGGACCTGGAAGTAAAGAGATGATGACGATACAAGCTATAGAAGCTATGAAAGATAGTGAGGTTATAGTTGGATATAAAACATATATAAACTTAATAACAGAGTTTATTGAAGATAAAGAAGTAGTTCAAAATGGAATGAGACAAGAAATTGATAGATGTAAACAAGCTGTAGAGATAGCTAAACAAGGTAAAAAAGTAGCTGTTATAAGTAGTGGAGATGCTGGGATATATGGAATGGCAGGATTAATATTAGAATTAGTAACACAAGAAGAACAAGATATAGAGGTAAAAGTTGTACCAGGTGTTACTGCTAGTATAGGAGCAGCGGCAATATTAGGAGCACCTATAATGCACGATTTTTGCCATATAAGTTTAAGTGATTTATTAACTCCTTGGGAGGTTATTGAAAAGAGACTAAGATTAGCAGCAGAAGCTGATTTTGTAATATGTTTATATAATCCAAGAAGCAAGGGAAGAAGCGAACATCTAAGCAAAGCATTTAAAATAATGAGTGAATTTAAAGATGGAAAAACTCCAGTAGGAATAGTAAAAGATGTCGGAAGAGAAAAAGAAGAAAAATTCATATGCACATTTGATACTATGGATTTTGAGAGAGTTGACATGACAACTATGGTAATCATAGGTAATAAAACTACTTTTATACATGATGATTTAATGATAACACCAAGAGGATATACTATATGATTTTAGTTTTAGGAGGAACATCAGACAGCACCCGTATATGCAACTTATTAAACGAAATGAATAAAGAGTATATAGTTTCTGTAACGACTCAATATGGAGCTGACTTAGCAAGTAAAGTAGCTAAGAATATAGTTATTAAGAGAATGAATATGGAATATATGATTAATTTTATAAATGAAAATAATATAGATTTAATTATCGACTCAACTCATCCATATGCGATAGAAGTGTCAAAAAATGCTATCGAAGTTGCAGGGATTTTGAATATTAATTATATAAGATATGAAAGAAAATCACTATTAGAAGACTTAGATTACGATAAAGTAATAAAAGTAAAAAATACAGAAGAAGCTTATAAACAAGCAAATAAAATAGGCAAAAATATATTCTTAGGAACAGGAAGCAAAACGATAAAAGAATTTACAGACAACCTTAAAAATAAAAATATAATAGCTAGAGTATTACCAACAAGTGAGGTAATAACAATGTGCGAAGAAGTTGGATTAAATGCTGATAATATTATAGCTATGAAAGGCCCATTTAGTGAGTCTATAAATAAAGAAATGTATAAGCAATATAATGTAGATTTAGTGATAACAAAAGAAAGCGGAATAGAAGGTGGCTTTTTAGAAAAAGTAAATGCGGCTAAAAGCTTAAGTATACCGGTGATTGTAATTGTAAGAGAAAAATTAAATTATCCTAATATAGTTAATGATATAAAAAATATAAAAGATTTAGTGGTGGAGGATTAAGCATGAAAAAAGCAGTTTTAGTTATTAGCTTTGGAACTAGTTATAATGAAACTAGGAAAAAAACTATAGAAGCGTGTGAAACAAAGATAAAAGATGCATTCAAAGATTATGATTTTTTTAGAGCATTTACATCTAATTTTATAATAAAAAAATTAAAAAATAGAGATAACCTAGATATCGAAAACCCGATACAAGCTTTAGATAGATTACACAAAGAAGGATATGAAGAAGTTATAGTTCAAACATTACACATAATTTGTGGTGAAGAATTTACTAAGTTGAAAGATCAAATAAATCAATATGAAGATAAATTTGAGAAGATAACACTAGGAAGACCACTGTTAAGTCAAATAGAAGATTATAAAGAAGCTATAGATGCTTTGAAATTACAAATACCAGAATTAGAAGAAGATGAAGCTGTAGTATTTATGGGACATGGAACGGAACATGAAGCTCATAGTGCTTATCCAGCACTAGATTATATGTTAAAACAAGCAAATCTTAAGGCTTATGTTGGTACTGTAGAAGGATATCCTGAAATAGGAGAAGTAATTGTAAATCTTAAAAAAGATAAAATATCAAAAGTTAGACTTATGCCATTTATGCTAGTTGCAGGAGATCATGCTGTAAATGATATGGCGAGTGACGAAGAGGATTCTTGGAAATCAATATTAAATGAAGCTGGATTTGAAACAAAGATACATTTACAAGGATTAGGCGAAAACAAAGGAATTCAAGATAAATTTGTAAGACATGCACTTGATTGCATCGAAGCATTAAATGGAGGAGAAAATTAATATGGCTAAATTTTATGGAATAGGTACAGGACCTGGAGACAAGGAATTAGTAACAGTAAAGGCAGTAAATACAATTAAAAATCTAGATATATTATACACACCTGAGGCTAAAAGAGAAGGCAATAGCTTAGCGTTAAGTATAGTAGAGTCATATTTACCAGAAAAGTTAAAAATAAAGCAAAGACATTTCCCTATGAATTTTAATGATGGGGAAAAAATAATAGCATGGAATAAAGTAGCGGATGAAATAGTAGAAGATGTTAAAGAAGGTAAAAATGTTGGGTTTGTAACTTTAGGTGATCCAATGATATATAGTACTTATGTATATATAATGGAAAGATTAATAGATAAAATAGATGTTGAAACTATACCGGGAATATCATCATTTTCTAACATAGCATCAAACCAAAACTTCCCACTAGTTATGGATAAAGAACCATTAATAATAGTTCCGTGTACTATGGATGAAAAGAAAATAGACTATGCTTTAGAAAATTATAAATCTATAGTATTAATGAAAGTTTACAATAACTTTAAAGAGATAGTTGATAAATTAGATAAAAATAATTTATTAGAATATTCTATATTAGTTAGCAATTCATCTTTAGATAATGAAGTGGTGTATAATAATTTAAGAGAAATTGATTTAGAAAATAAAATATCTTATTTTTCTACGATTTTAGTAAATAAGGAAAACACTAAGGTAGGATAATCTGGAGGATTATATGAATTTTGCAGTAGTGGGAGTCAATCATAATGATACTCCTATACACATAAGAGAAAATGTATCTTTTACAGATACACAAAAAATAGAGGGAACTAACTTTTTATTGGATAATGGAATACAAGAAGTCATTATATTATCTACATGTAATAGAAGTGAGATATATATATATTCAAAAAAGATATCAGATAAGGTAAAGGTAGTAATAGACTTTTATGAGGATTTTTTTAATGTAGAAAATATAAAAGATTACTTATTTTGCAAAAAAGGACAAGAAGCAGTGGAACATGTATTTAATGTAGCTGCTGGTCTTGATTCTATAGTTATAGGAGAAGATCAAATTTTGGGACAGGTAAAAGATGCTCATGATTTTTCAAGACAGCTTGGAGCTAGTAAGAAAGTGTTTAATAAGTTGTTTAGAGAAGCGATAACTGTCTCAAAAGATATAAAAACTACAACTAAGATATCACAGCAACCATTATCAATAAGCTACATAGGAATTAAATGCTTAAAAGATAAGATAGGAACTTTAGAAGGTAAGAATGCTTTAGTAATAGGTATAGGAAAAATGAGTAAATTGGCAATGAAGCATTTAGAGGAAGAAAATTTAAACAATATATATGTTACAAATAGAAGTTATGAAAAATTACAAGATATACAAGATGAGTATAAAAACTTAATACCTATAAAATATGAAGATAGATATAATGTTATGAGTAAAGTGGATGTAGTCATAAGTGCGACTGCATCTCCTCATACTGTTATTAAAAAAACTGATATGCCTAAATTATCAAATAAGCTTATTATGATGGATATAGCTTTGCCAAGAGATATTGATAAAAATTTAAATGATGAAGATAACATATCAGTTTATGATATTGATGATTTAAAGAAAATAAGTGATGAAAATGATAAAAAAAGAAGAGAATTAGCATGTACTGGCGAATTAATAATAGACGATAAAATAGACGAATTTAATGATTGGCTAGAAACTATTAAAATAGATCCGACTATACAATCATTAAATGATAAATGCACAGATATTAGAGAAGATACACTAGACTACATATATAGGAAATTAGATTTAAATTGTAGAGAAAAGAAAATAATAGATAAAATGTTGACATCTGCATTAAAAAGACTAATTAGAGAACCTATAGTTAACTTAAAACAAATTAAGGATAGTGGGAAGCAAGAAGAATATATAAAAGTAGTAGAAGAATTATTTGATTTGCAATAAAAATGGGCAAAAGGAGATTAGGCATGAAAATCATAGTAGGAAGCAGAGGAAGTAATTTAGCTCTTACTCAAACAAACTGGGTTATAAGTGAACTAAAAAAGTATCATGAAGACATAGAGTTTGAAGTAAAGATAATAAAAACCAAGGGGGACTTAATCCAAAATGTTTCTTTGGATAAGATTGGGGATAAAGGATTATTTGTTAAAGAAATAGAGCAACAGTTATTAGACAAACAAATAGACATAGCTATTCACAGTATGAAGGACATGCCTTCTAGTTTACCTGAAGGCTTAAAATTTGCAGGCATACCGAAACGAGAAGATATAAGAGATGTACTTATACTTAAAGAAGGATATAATTCACTAAAAGATTTGCCTAAAGGGGCTAAAATAGGCAGTGGAAGCAAAAGAAGAAAGTATCAACTTTTAAAACATAGACCAGACTTAGATATAGTACCTATAAGAGGAAATATAGAAACAAGAATGAGAAAAATTGAAGATGAAAATCTTTGTGGAGTAATACTTGCAGCTGCAGGGCTTATAAGAGCAGGATTAAAAGATAGAATAAGCTGTTATATAGATGTAGATACAATTATACCTGCACCAGCACAAGGAGCTTTAGGTATTGAAATAAGAAAAGATGACTCTAAAGTAGAAGAAATACTAGCTTGTTTAAGTGATGAAATTTCAGAAATACAAGTAAGTGCAGAAAGAGGATTTTTAGATGGAATAAACGGAAGTTGTCATATTCCAATAGGTGCACATTGTAAAGTTTATGGAGAAGAAATAAGTTTAACTGGATTATATGGGGATGAAGAAGGTAAAAAGCTTATAACTAAGACTATAAATGGAAAAGCATCAGAAGCTAGAGGGTTAGGTATTGAACTAGCTAAATTAATTTCGAAGGAGTTTGAGTCTTATGAAAGGTAAAGTATACTTAGTTGGAGCAGGTCCTGGAGATTATAAACTTATGACATTAAAAGGAATGGAATGTATTAGAAAAGCTGATGTTATAGTTTATGATAGACTGGCTAATGATAAATATTTAAAAGAAGCTAAAAAAAATTGTGAGTATATATATGTTGGTAAAGCATCAAGTAATCATGCATTACCACAAGATCAAATAAATGAAGTTATAACTCAAAAGGCAAAAGAAGGAAAGATAGTAACTAGGTTAAAAGGAGGAGATCCTTATGTATTTGGTAGAGGTGGAGAAGAAGCTGAATTTCTTTTAGAAAATGATATCGAATTTGAAGTCATTCCAGGAATAACTTCTGCGATAGGCGGACTTTGCTATGCAGGTATACCTATAACACATAGAGACTATGCATCTTCTTTCCATGTTATAACGGGTCATTTAAAAGATGACGAAAATGATGAATTAAATTGGAATGCACTAGCAAATAACAAAGGAACTTTAGTTTTTTTAATGGGAATTGCTAATCTTGAAAAAATAAGTAATAACCTAATAAAAGAAGGAAAATCAAAAGATACTCCAGTAGCATTAATAAGTTGGGCTACTAGATATAACCAAAGAGTAGTGACATCTACTTTAGAAAATGTATATGAAACTGCAATAAAAGAAAAAGTAAAACCACCAACACTTATAGCTGTAGGGGATGTAGTTAATCTTAGAGAAAAATTGAACTTCTTTGAGAATAAGCCTTTATTTGGAAAAAATATACTAGTTACTAGAGCTAGAACTCAAAGTAGTACTTTAGTAGAGAAAATAACTGACTTAGGTGGTAATTCTATAGAAATACCTACTATAAGGATAGATGAAATAGAAGATAATATAGAACTAGAAAATGAAATAAAGAATATACAGAAGTATAATTATTTAATATTTACTAGTCAAAATGGAGTTAATATATTCTTTGATAAATTAAGTGATATGGATTTAGATTTAAGAAAATTAGGGAATATAAAAATATGTGCAGTTGGACCTGCTACAGCTAAAGAATTGAAAAGTAGAGGAATAATTGCAGATATAGTACCTGAAAAATTTGTAGCAGAAGCTATGTATGAGAAATTAAAAGATATATTATCTAGTGATGATAATATATTAATTCCTAGAGGAGCAAATGCAAGAGACTTTTTAGTAGATAAACTAAATGAAATTTGTTATGTAAAGGAAGTGCACACATACAAAACTGTTATAGAAGATAGAAATAAAGAAGAGATACTAAGTTTATTAAATGAAGGAAGTGTAGATTATATAACATTTACAAGTTCATCTACAGTTTCTAATTTTATTGATATAATAGGAAGAGACAATATAGATAAACTTAAAAATACGAAAGTGATATCTATCGGTCCTATAACGAGTAATACAGCTAAAGAATTAGGACTTAAGGTTTATAAAGAACCGAGCAACTATACTATAAATGATTTAGTTAACTGTATTATACAAGACAAATAATTAGGGGGAATTTAAAATGTTAAGAAGACCAAGAAGACTAAGAGCAAGTTCAGCGATAAGAGATTTAGTAAGAGAAACAGTATTAAATGTAAATGATTTAATATATCCACTTTTTGTAGTAGAAGGAGAGGATATAAAAGAAGAAATACCATCTTTACCAGAAGTATATCATTTCTCTTTAGATAAATTAGAAGATGAGATAAAAGAAATAAAAGAATTAGGAATACAACATGTATTATTATTTGGTGTTCCAGATGAAAAAGATCCACTTGGTAAAGAAGCATATAATGATAATGGTATAGTTCAAAAAGCTGTAAGAAAGATAAAAGAAATAGATTCTAGTATATGTATAACAACAGATGTATGTATGTGTCAATATACTAGCCATGGACATTGTGGAATATTAACAGAAAAAGGTTATGTAGATAATGATCAAACGTTAGAATATCTAACTAAAATAGCAGTGAGTCATGCTAAAGCAGGTGCTGATATAGTAGCTCCATCAGATATGATGGATGGAAGAATACAAGCTATGAGAGAAGGATTAGATAAAGAAGGTTTTGAGACTGTTGCTATAATGTCATACAGTGTTAAATATGCATCTAATTTCTATGGACCATTTAGAGATGCAGCAGGTTCTGCACCATCATTTGGAGATAGAAAAACATATCAAATGGATCCGGCTAACTCAAATGAAGCTTTAATAGAAGCTGAACTTGATGTTTTAGAAGGTGCAGATATGTTAATGGTTAAACCAGCATTATCATACTTAGATGTAATAAGAAGAGTCAAAGATAACTTTGATTTACCATTAGTAGCTTACAATGTAAGTGGAGAATACTCAATGTTAAAGCTTGCTGTTAAAGAAGGATTATTAAATGAAGCAGCTATATATGAATCAGTTATGTCTATAAAAAGAGCTGGGGCAGATATAATAATAACTTACTTTGCAAAAGATATCGCTAAATTAATTAGGGGGTAATGACCAGATGAGAAAAAATGAAAAGTCACTTAAAATATATGATGAAGCAATTAAGTACATACCAGGTGGCGTAAACAGCCCAGTTAGAGCATTTAAATCTGTAGGATTAGATCCTGTTTTTATAGATCGAGCAGAAGGTTGTAAAATATATGATGTTGATGGAAATGAATATATAGATTATATATGTTCATGGGGACCACTTATGCTAGGTCATAGTCCTAAAGAAATAGTTGATGGGATAGAAGAAATAGTTAAAAAAGGTACAAGTTATGGAGTTCCTACTGCTATAGAGGTTGAAATGGCTAAACTTATAGTAGAAGCTTATCCTGCAATAGATCAAGTTCGTATGGTAAACTCTGGAACAGAAGCTACTATGAGTGCTTTAAGAGTAGCCAGAGCATATACTGGTAGAAATAAAATATTAAAATTTGAAGGATGTTATCATGGACATTCAGATGCACTTTTAGTTAAATCTGGATCAGGAACTATAACATATGGAGTTCCTACAAGTCCTGGAGTTCCTGAAGATGTTGTTAAAGATACTTTAGTAGCTAAATATAATGATATAGAAGCTACAAGAGAAATGTTTGAAAAGCATGGAAATGAAATATCTGCAGTTATATTAGAAACTGTAGCAGGAAATATGGGAGTTGTTCCAGGAAAAAAAGAATTTATACAATTTTTAAGAGATATAACTAAAGAATACGGAACTGTTTTAATATTTGACGAAGTTATAACTGGATTTAGATTAGCTTATAATAGTTCAGTAGGATATTATGGAATAGAGCCTGATATGGCATGCTTTGGTAAGATAATAGGAGCTGGACTTCCTGTTGGTGCTTATGGTGGTAAAAAAGAGATAATGGATATGGTTTCACCTGTAGGTCCTGTTTATCAAGCTGGAACTTTATCAGGTAATCCTTTAGCTATGTACATGGGTAAAAAGAATTTAGAAATTTTAAGAGATAGACCTGAAATTTACACTGAATTAGAAAGAAAAGCTATAAAACTTGAAGAAGGTTTAAAAGCAAATGTTGAGAAGTTAGGATTAAATTATACTGTTAATAGAGCTGGATCTTTAGTTTGTTTGTTCTTTGCTAAAGGCCCTATAAACAATTATGATGATGTTACTAAGTGTGACGTACCTATGTTCAATAAGTATTTTGAAGAATTATTAAATAGAGGTATATTACTTGCTCCTACTCAATTTGAGGCGATGTTCTTATCTAATGCTCATACAGATGAGATAATTGATGAGACTATACAAGCTAGTTATGAGGCTTTAAAAGCTGCTCATAATTTATAATATTTTAAAAGTCGTTGAATAGTATTTGATATTCAACGACTTTTTATTTTTTTGTAGGACTCAAAGTCTATTTGATAGTTATTTCCTCCAGATGACATACGATAAAGCGTTGTGTGTAAGTGTTACGTCAGTTAACTATTAAATAGACTTTGCTGTTATATAAAGGAATTAAAGTTATAATAGTAGAAGTTTAAATATAGAGGTTATTTATCTACAAAATATTATATAGGAGGGGGAATATATTGTGAAATTAGTTTTGTATAGCAAGATGAATTAGAACGAACTGTATAGTATTTTCTAAAGATTATTTAAGAGAATAAGGAAATATATTTTAGTATAATATAAAAATAAATAGATAAAGAACTAGGAGATATATAGTACATATTTTATGCTAATATAGAATAAAGACATAGAGAAAGGATTATTGAAATGAGTTATCCTATAATGGTAGATTTAAAAGAAAAAAATATAACTATAATTGGAGGTGGTAAAATAGCGTATAGAAAAGCTAAAAATTTTATCAATTTTGGATATAAGGTTAATCTAGTATCATTAGAATTTATAGATGAATTTGAAAGTATAAAGGATAAAATTAACTTTATAATAGATGAATATGATGAAAAATACATAAAAAATAGTTTTATAGTAGTAGCAGCGACTAATAATAAAGAAATTAATGAAAAGATAGGTATATTTTGTAGGGAAAAAGATAAACTAGTTAATGTAGTTGACAATACTCAACTATCTAACTTTATAGTTCCGTCATGTGTAAAAAGAGGTGATTTAATTATAGGTATTTCAACTTCTGGAAAAAGTCCATCTTTAGCAGCAAAGATAAAAAGAGATTTAGAATTAGTATATGATGATAGTTATATAGAGTATATTGACTTATTAGGAGAACTAAGAGATAAAATTTTAAAAAAATATAATGATCCTAATGAAAAAAAGAGGTTATTAAATCAAATAATTAATTTAAATATTGAAGAATTAAAAAATTATAACTTGTAAAATTTGTTGAAAATCAGAGGTTTATAACATTAAATGCAAAAAATAGAAAATAAAAAGTAAAAAAGTTTTATAAAAACTATTGACCATATTAAAATGAGGTGGTATAGTATTACTTGTCCTTAAGAAAAGGGCGAAACACAAATGAGAAAATGAACTTTGAAAATTAAACAGTAGGTTAATTATAAAAATTCTTTTTAAAAGAATTAAACACAAACA